>JARRMM010000015.1:0-32050 GCA_037386005.1 Deinococcales bacterium
GGCCGCCGTGCTGGCCGAGCTCGGCTCGCCCCGACCCGGTGTCGGCATCGTCGCCTTCGTCCAGTACCAGGCGGGCGGTCTGGTGGCCATCGTGCTGGCCTCGGCCCTGGCGAGCTGGCGGACGGCGCTCGGAGAGGCCAACGAGCGGGCGCAGCAGGCCAGGCGGGAGTCGCTGACCGATCTGCTCACGGGGCAGTGGAACCGTCGTGCCCTGGAGCTGGCCATCCGCCGTGAGGTCGCCAGGTCCAGGAGGACCGGCGTGCCGTTCAGCCTGATCCTGCTCGACGTCGATCACTTCAAGGCGCTGAACGACGTCCACGGGCACGCTGCCGGCGATGCCGTGCTGATGGAGGTCGCCAGCGTGGTGCGAGGCGGGCTTCGCGCCGGCGACGAGTTGGGCCGCTGGGGCGGGGAGGAGTTCATGGTGGTGGCGCCGGACACCCGTCCCGACGAGGCCCTGAAGCTCTCCGAGCGTCTGCGGGTGCGGCTGCAGGGGCACCGCTGGCCGCGGGGGAGCGTGACCGCCAGCTTCGGGGTGACCGCGTACCGCCGTGGCGACGACCTGGAACCGTTGTTCGAGCGGGCGGACGAGGCGCTGTACCGGGCCAAGCAGATGGGCCGCAACCGCTGTGACCTCGTGCTCGCCGGTTCGCGGGGCACGGCCGGTCCGGCATCCCGCTCGACCGATGCCGAGCCCCCGCCGGCGCGACCATGAGGCCGTGATAGCCTGAGCCGTGCCTTCGGGCAGCTTCCCCTTCTCCAGCTACCGCAACGGCCAGCGCGAGGCGCTCGATGCCGCGCGTGACGCCTTCGATGACGGCAAGCGCTTCGTGATCGTCGAGGCGCCGACCGGGTCGGGCAAGTCTGCGATCGCCGTGGCGCTGGCGCGGGAGGCGGGCTCGAGCTACATCCTCACCGCCCAGAAGGTCCTGCAGGAGCAGTACACCCGGGACTTCCCCGAGCTCGCCCTGATGAAGGGGCGCAGCAACTACCCCTGCCTGGTGGTTCCCACCCATGCGGCCGCGGCCCCCTGCATCGCAGGCCGGCGCTTTCCCGCCTGCGACGACTGCCCCTACTTCGTGGCGAAGGACGTGGCGATGGCCGCGTCGTCGGTGACGCTGAACTACGCCTACTACCTGGCGGAGCTCAACTACGCCGGCGGCTTCCGGCATCGGCAGCTCCTCGTGCTCGACGAGGCGCACAACGCCGAGGGCGCCCTGATGGGCTTCGTGCAGGTGACGCTGGGGGAGGGCTGGCTGGCGCGGGCGGGCGTCGAGCGCCGGCTGCCGCCGCCGCTGGGGGAGGACGCGTACTTCGACTTCGCCGAGGATCTGGTGCCGGAGCTTCTGGAGCGCGGGCGAGAGCTCGACCTCGAGCTCCGCCGCGACGACCTGCCCGAAGCCGCCGCCCTCTCCCGGCTCCAGACCAAGCAGTGGCTCGACGGGCAGCTCGCTCGTCTCGAGCTGCTCGTGGACAGCCGCGACCAGGACGGGGTGGAGTGGGTGGTCGAACGCCGCCGGGCGCGCGAGGGCGAGGTGCTCACCTTCAAACCGGTCGAGGTCGCGCCGTTCGCCGAGGCGCTGCTGTTCCACCACGCCGAGCGCGTGCTGATGCTGTCCGCCACGGTGTTGGACCCGGTCACCTTCCTGCGTGGGCTGGGCATCGCCCAGGAGGACGCCGCCGTCATCCGCACGCCCTCCAGCTTCCCCCCGGAGAACCGGCCCGTGGTGCTGCGCCCCACCACCCGGCTCACGCGGCATCACCTCACCACCGGGCTGCCGAAGCTGGTGGCGGCCATCGCGGAGCTGTGCGAGACACACGCCGACGAGAAGGGCGTCATCCACGCGCACTCCTACCGCATCGCCCAGGCGATCGAGCGCGGCCTGCCGCGGGAGCACGCCTGGCGGCTGATCACCCACCACGACAGCAGCGAGCGGGAGGCGGCGCTCGCCGCCCACCTGGAGTCGGACGAGCCCACGATCCTGCTCTCGCCGAGCATGACCGAGGGTATCGACCTGGCCGAGGATCTGGCGCGCTGGCAGGTGCTGTGCAAGGTCCCCTATCCTTACCTGGGCGATCCGCAGGTGGCCCGACGGATGGAGCTCGACCCCGGCTGGTACGACTGGCGCACGTGCCTCAGCGTGGTGCAGGCGTACGGGAGGTCCGTTCGCAGCGAGGACGACTACGCCGTCACCTACCTCCTCGACGCCGACTTCCCCACCTTCCTGAGGCGGCAACGGGGGAGGCTGCCGGAATGGTTCCTGGAGGCCTGTCAGCAGCCTTGAGTCCGTCGACCTGATGGGGTCGGCAGGCGTGCCACGGGTTCTAGAAGCCGTCGGCCTGGGCGTGGAACGTCGGTTGCGCGCGCGTCAGCTCGGCCAGCGCCCGCAGCGCGTCGAGCTCCCCCCGGACGCGACCGTTCGCCAGCAGCAGCTCCGGTGGAGCAGCCTGACCCAGCAGGGCGACGAGCGGGCGCACGTCGAGGGTCGCATCGGCAGGCTCCTCCGTGCGGGTGGCGCTGCATCCCTCGGGAGAGAGCGCGAGGGTGAAGGTGCCGTCGTTCCACGAGCAGAGCGGGTCGTGGAGACGGATGCGCCAGCTGCTCGCACGTGGCGCGCGCAGCGGCGCCAGCGCCGTGGCCAGATCGACCAGCCGCACCTGCAGCAGCGGCGAGCGGACCGACTGGCGCGGCTGGTGGTCAGCCAGCAGCGGTTCGCCCGGCGGGAGGTGGATCTGCACCTGGCGCGCCTGCCCCCGGAACGCGGCGACGAACGACCACAGCCGCCGCCGACCCTCGGCGTTGGCGTAGGCGTAGTCGGTGACATAGAGGGTGCCGTTGCCGTCGTCCGAGATCCGGAACACCACGTAGGCGTCCTCCAGGAGGAAAGCGTGACGCGCGGCTCCGCCCCAGGGCTTGAGGACGTTCTCCCAGGCGTCGCGCGCGTCGTCGTCGCGCGTAAGGGCGAAGCCGTAGCGGGTGGCGAAGGCGGCGTGGATGGGCCGGAGCTGCGACGCGTCGTCGGGGCCGAGAGCGTCGGCGTCGGGCGGGCGGCCCTCGCCGAACACCTCCGGCGGGACCTCCACGACCTGGCCGTTGGGCAGAGACTCGAAGCCGTAGCGTCCGTAGAAGCGAGGATCGAACGGGTGCTCGGCGCACCATCCGACCCCCTCGTCGTGCAAGCGCGCCAGCCAGCGCTTCAGCAGCTCCGCCACGTGGCCCCGTCGCCGCGCCCAGGGCGCGGTGGCGACCGAGGCCAGGCCGCCCACGCGGTGGCGCGCCCCACCGATCCACGCCTCGAAGGGGTAGACGGTCGCCGTGCTCGCCAGCCGGTCGTCCTGGTAGCTGCCCAGCGTGAACGCCAGGCTGTGGATCACGTGCTCGCGCAACCACGCCTCGGCGCTCGCGGGCAGCGGGCCGAACGACACGAGGCCGTTGCGGAGCAACTCGTCGACGTCGCCCTCCGGCACGGGCCGGATGTCGTAGCGCTCGGAGTCGTGCGTCAAGGTGCCTCGAAGGGTAGGTACATGGGGCGCTCGGCGTTGGTGCGCAGGACCATGGTCGTCTCGGTGCGCTCCACGCCTTCCAGCATGAACAGGCGATCGAGGAAGCCGTCGAGCGCCTGGGTGGACGGCACGCGGACCTTGGCCACGTAGGAGTAGGTCCCGGCCACGGCGTGGAGCTCCTCGATCTCCGGTAGCGAGAGGAGCCGCTCGACCAGACCCTGGGCCGGCTTGCGCGGTTGGGGTGAGATGGCGACGAACGCACAGATCGGCAGCCCCACGCCGTGCGGGTCGAGCACGGCCCGGTAGCCGCGGATGACGCCCGCTTGCTCCAGCTTGCGGATGCGCTCCCCCACCGCCGGTGCGGACAGCCCGACGGCCTTGGCGATGCTGGCGTGCGAGGCGCGTCCGTCCTCGCGCAGGATATGCAGGATGCTTCGGTCGACGGCGTCGAACTCCATGATGCAGCGCAAGCCTAGCACGGCCCCTTCGGCGCCGCCTCGGCGGACGCACGCCGGGGTACTCCGGCTGGCGCTACGCCTGGGCGCAGGCCGCTGCCGCCCTGACAGCCCTGCTGGCGACGGGCGCGGGCGCGGCTCGGGGGCATCGGCCGGGGCGCATGCTGCTGCCGCCCTGATAGCATGCGGCGCATGCTGCTGCCGCCCTGATAGCATGCGGCGCATGCTGCTGCCGCCCTGATAGCATGCGCTGTGCGCGTCCTCTTCATCGGCGACATCTTCAGCACCCCCGGCATGAAGGTGGTGCTCGCCTACCTCGAGCAGGCGCGCCACGAGTACGACTTCATCATCGCCAACGGCGAGAATGCTGCTGGCGGCTTCGGGATCACGCGACGGCACTTCCAACAGCTGCGCGGTGCGGGCGTCGACGTGGTCACCCTCGGAAACCATGGCTGGGACCAGGCCGAGGCGATCGAGCTGGCGGAGGAGACGCCCCGGCTGGTTCGCGCCGCCAACTACCCTCCAGGCACTCCCGGCGTCGGGGCTGCGGCGTTCGAGGCCAGGAACGGCGAACGCATCACGGTGGCGCAGGCCATGGGGCGGGTCTTCATGGACGCGCTCGACGACCCGTTTCGGGCGGTGGATGCGGTGATGGAGGACGTCCCCGAGGGGCAGGCCGTGCTCGTCGATTTCCATGCCGAGGCCACCAGCGAGAAGAAGGTGATGCTCTACCACCTGGCCGGTCGCGCGAGCGCCGTGATCGGCACCCACACCCACGTGCAGACCGCAGACGAGACCGTCATGCGCGGGACGGCGTACATCTCGGATGCGGGCATGAGCGGGGTGCAGGCCTCGTCGATCGGGATGGGCTTCGAAGAGGTCCACGCCCGCTTCGTCCACAAGCTTCCGCGACGCTACAGGCCGGCACAGGGGAGGGGCACGCTGTGCGGCGTGGTGCTCGAGCTGGAGGGCGGTCGCGCGCGCTCGATCCGTCGGCTGCGGTGGCCGCAACCGGAGGATGCCTGAGCCTTCGTCCTGCCCGGGTAGCCGCTCCCAGCTCCTCGTCGCCATGCCGGCGCGACCGGCCGGTCGTCGGATCGCACGTTAGAATCGGCCGCGTGGACAGCGCCGACGAGCCCAGGGCCGACGAGTCGCGCACGGACGCCTTCGAGCAGCTCAGGGCCGACGTAGGCTTCCTGGGCAGCGCGCTCGGGACGGTCCTGCGTGAGCTGGAGGGCGAGCGGGTCTTCGACCTCGTGGAGACGGTCCGGGCCGACACCAAGCGGCGCCGGGCGGGCGAAGACGGGGCCGCCGACGAGCTGCAGCGGCGCGTCGCCGCGCTCGACCTCCCCACCGCCGAGCGTCTGCTGCGGGCGTTCACGGTCTACTTCCAGCTCATCAACCTGGCCGAGGAGATCCACCGCGTCCGGGTCAACCGGCTGCGCGAGGCGCACGCCACGCCCGAGCGCCCACGCCCCGAGTCGGTGGCGGCGGCCGTGCTCAGCCTGCGCGAGCAGGGCTGGACGCGGGCGCAGGTCCGCGCGTTCATGGAGGGGCTCGACGTACGACTCACGTTGACCGCTCACCCCACCGAGGTGAAGCGCTACACCGTGCGCCTCAAGCTCGAGCGCATCGCGGCCGCGCTGCGGCGGGCGAGCGAGCACGAGCTCTCGCCGCAGCAGGAAACGCGCCTCAAGGACGAGGTGTACGCCGAGATCGCCACCCTGTGGCAGACGCGCGAGCTGTTCGCGGTCAAGCCGACCGTGCTGGACGAGGTGAAGAGCGCCCTCTACTACTTCCGGCGCTCGCTGCTGGACGCCATCCCCCGGCTGATGCGGGACATGGAGGACGCCCTCGACGGTGTCTTCGGCCCTGCATCGAGCCCGCCCCTCCCGACGGTCGTGGGCTTCCGCTCCTGGATCGGCGGCGACCGAGACGGCAACCCCTTCGTCACACCCGAGGTCACGCGCGAGGCCGCGACGCTGCAGGCCGGGGTGGCCCTCGACGCTTATCTGGACGACATCGACGGGCTGGTGCAGCGCCTCTCGCTGTGGGAGCGCCGCGTCACCCTCACCAAGGCCTTCCGCGACGACCTGGCCCGCCTGATGGAGGCGGAGGGGCCCACGGACCGGTTCCCGGAGGAGCCCTACCGGCAGAAGCTCGCCTACGTGCATCGCTTCCTGGAGCGCGAGCGCGACCGGCTGCGGGCGGGCGGGGCGTCCGGGTACCCGGGCGGCGCGCAGGGGTTGGTCGACGACCTCGCGCTGGTGGAGAGCACGCTCGAGCTCAGCCAGGGCGCCCGGGCGGCGCGCGCGTTCGTCCGGCCCGCGCTCTACCGGGCGAGTGCGTTCCGCTTCCACCTGGCGCCGCTCGACCTGCGCGAGCACTCGCGGGTGCACGAGCGAGCGATGGCGCAGCTGCTGCGCTACGCCGGCGTGGCCAGCGACTACGCCGCCCTCGACGAGGCCGCCCGGGTGGAGCTGCTGGAGAGCGAGCTGGGGTCGCCCAGGCCGCTGGCGCCACCCGAGGTCCCCCTCGGCGACGAGGCCGATCGCGCCCTGGCCTTCCTTCGCGAGGTACGTGACGCGCAGCGCCGCTTCGGCGAGGGAGCCGCCGGCAGCTACGTCGTGAGCATGACCGAGGGCGTCTCCGACATCCTCGAGGTGCTGGTGTTGGCCAAGCAGGCGGACGTCTCGGCGGTCGACGCCACCCCGCTGTTCGAGACGGAGACGGACCTGCGAGCCGCGCCGGCCGTGATGGAGCGCCTGTTCGCGGTCCCCGCCTACCGCCGGCACGTCGAGCGTCGAGGCGTGCAGGAGGTCATGATCGGGTACTCCGACTCCAACAAGGACGCCGGCTTCCTGGCCGCCAACTGGGCGCTCTACCAGGCGCAGGACGGGGTCGCGCGGGTGTGCCGGGAGGCCGGGGTGCCGCTACGCATCTTCCACGGTCGCGGCACCAGCATCGGGCGCGGCGGCGGACCCGCCGGTCGGGCGATCCTGGCGCAGCCGCCGGGCAGCCTGGGCGGACGCATGCGCATCACCGAGCAAGGGGAGGCGCTGGCCGCGCGCTACGCCGATGCCGATCTCGCCCATCGGCACTTGGAGCAGGTGGTGCACGCCTTCATCCTCTCCTCGGCGCGCGACGCCGGGCCGCTTCCGGAGCTCCCCGAGCGCTACCGTGATGCCATGGAGCGCGCCTCGCGAGCCGCCAAGGAGCGCTACCGCGAGCTCCTCGAGAGCGAGGGCTTCCTCGACTTCTTCCACACCGTCACGCCCATCGAGGAGATCAGCCGGCTCAACATCGGCTCACGCCCCGCGCGCCGCCGCGGCGACCGCTCGCTCGAGAACCTGCGGGCCATCCCCTGGGTGTTCTCGTGGACGCAGTGCCGGGCGAACCTGCCCGGCTGGTTCGGGCTCGGATCGGGCCTGGCGGTGCTCCCCGCGGAGCTCACGGCGGAGATGGTGCGCGAGTGGCCGTTCTTCCGGACGATCGTCGACTTCGCCCAGATGAGCCTGGCGAAGGCGGACCTCGACATCTTCGAGCGCTACCTGGAGCTGGTGCCGCCGGAGTTGCGGCAACGGTTCCGCCCCATCATCCACGAGGAGCATGCCCGAACCGTGGAGCAGATCGAGCTGGTCACGGGGCACGACCTGCTCGAGCACGACCCGACCCTGGCGCGCTCGATCGAGCTCCGCAATCCCTACGTCGATCCCATCAGCTTCCTGCAGGTCGAGCTGTTGAAGCGCCTGCGGGCACTGCCCGAGGAGAGCCCCGACCGGGAAGGGTTGGAGTACGCCGTGCTGGTGTCGCTCCTGGGGGTGGCCGCCGGGATGCGCAACACGGGCTGAGCCGGAGGATCCCCCCGGGCGAGGCCGCGTTCGGTGAAGCCGCATGAAGCCTCTGGTATAACCATCTCATGGCGTTCATGGCGCAGCCATCTATGCTGACGGTCCTACGATGAGGAGTCGCGCATGAGTCTTCTGATGAGCGGCGGCCCCGTGCTGGTCGCGATCCTGCTCGTCTCGCTGTACGCCGTCTACCTGTTCTTCGAACGCTTCTTCAAGCTCCGCAAGGAGCGACTGGACAGCGACGTCCTGATGGGCCGGGTCAACGCCGCCGTGCGCGAGCGCGATCTGGAGCTGGCGCTGGCGGCCTGTGAGCAGCACGGCGGTCCCGTTGCGAGGGTGCTGCGGGCTGCACTGCTGAGGCTTCCCTACGGCCGCTCGGCCGTGGAGGCCGCGTTCCAGGAGGCCTCGCTCCAGGAGGAGCAGAGCCTGACGCGCGGCCTGCGGCCGCTCGCCGCCATCGCGCAGATCGCGCCCATGCTCGGGCTGCTCGGCACCGTCACCGGCATGATCCTCGCCTTCTCCGAGATCGCCCGCCAGGGCACGGGCAACCCGTCGGTGCTGGCGGACGGCATCGGGCAGGCGCTGGTGACGACCGCCGCCGGCCTCATCGTCGCCATCCCCACGGTGATCGGCCAGAACTACCTGGCGAGCCGCGTCGACACCATCCTGATGGAGATCGATCGGCGCCGCGAGGAGCTGATGGGCAACGTGGTGCAGGCCGTGGCGGCCCGCAAGGAGGAGTCGGCTCGTGCCGAGCCGCAAGGCTCCGAGCGGGAACCGGCCGACACACCGCGCGCCGCGTCGCAGGCCTGAGGCTTCGAGATGCGTGAGCCCCGCGGCCGCACCCGCCTGAGAGCGTCCCCGTCGATCGACCTTACGCCGATGGTGGACGTGGTGTTCCTGCTGGTGATCTTCTTCATGGTCTCGACCACCTTCATCACCATGGAGTCGGGGCTGCCCGTCGATCTGCCGTCCGCCCAGACGGCGGTCACCGAGCCGTCCACGCTGCCGACCGTGACCATCACCAAGGACGACCAGATCTTCGTGGGCGGCCGGGTGGTGTCGCAGGCCCAGGTCGTCGATGCGGTGCGGCAGCAGATGGCGTCGAGCGGCTACACGACCGTCGTGCTCCGCGCGGACACCACGGTGGAGCACGGTCTGGTGGTGCGGGTGATGGACCTGATCAAGCAGGCGGGCGCCAAGCGCCTGGCCATCGCGACGGGGGGCTGAGCACGGGCGTGACCCGCCTCGCCGATGCGTGGCGCGACCCCGACAAGCGGCGCGCCCTGCTCCTGTCGGTTACCGTCCACCTGGTGGCGCTGCTCCTGCTGGCCGTGTTCCTGAGCGCGCCCAAGCCGCGCAAGCTGGACCACTACCTGGTCATCACGCTGGGGTCGCCCCAGCAGTCGCAGACGCAGACGCAGGCGCCAGCAGCGGAGTCCCCGGCGCCGCAGGCGTCGCAGCCCCAGGTGGCTTCCGGCACGATCGGCGAGCCGCAAGCGCGCAGCGCACCGAAGCCCCAGCCGCAGGCTCCCGAGCCACAACAGGCGACCGCGCAGCCCCCCGCGCCGGCCCAGCCGCAGCCGCAGGCGCCGCAGCCGGCGCCGCAGCCCCAGGCGCCCCCGGCGGTGACGGCGGAAGCGCCCGCGCCCAGCCTGACCCCGCCCAGCCAGCCGGCGCCGGCCACGCCCGCCCCCTCGGAGGCCACGGGCACGACCGCCGCCACCCTCCCGGAGATCAACCCGGTGCAGCTTCCGCCGAAGCAGCCGGCACCGTCGATCACCATCCCCAAGCCGCAGTCCAAGGCCGAGGTGCCGCAGGCCATGGCGTTGGCGATCACGCCCCAGACCCACGTGAGCCCCACCCAGAAGGTTCCCTCGCCGCAGACCCAGGCACAGGTGGGCCCAGGCCGAGGTGGCGCCGCCGAGGCCGTTGTCCTCGCCCCGGACGCAGGCGCAGGTCACCCCGGCGGAGCCGCTCCAGGCGCCGCAGGCCTCGGCTCAGGTGGCCGCCCCACGCGCGCTCAACGCCCCGCAGGCCTCGGCTAGTGTGGCGGCCGCCCGGCCCCTTCAGGCGCCGCAGGCGAGCGCCACTGCTGGCACGGCCCGCAACGTCCAGGTGACGCCTCAGGTGAGCGTGAGCGCGCCGCAGTCGGTACCGGTACCCACCGTTCGTGCGCAGGTGCGCGCGCCGGCGCCGTCGGCCGGTGCCCCTGCCAGCTCCGGCGCGCCCCCGGGCAACACCGACGTGACCAGCACCCGCGCCGGCAACCGCACGCCGGGCGGCAACGCTCCAACGGCAGGGCAGGTAGGCGGTACCACGCAGGCGAATGCTGCCGGGCGTGGCAGCGCCGCCTCACCCGATGGGAGCGCTACCGGTACCGGGGCGCCGGCGCCATCGCCGGCCCCGTTCAGGGAGGAGTTGGAGCGGCCGCTGGCCGTCCTCGTCGACAACGTCCACGGCTATCCGCAGTCGGGCCTGACGCAGGCGTCGAGCATCATCGAGATGCCTGTCGAAGGTGGCCTGACGCGGCTGATGTTGATCTACGACACGGCCGACCCCGGCAAGGTCGGGCCGATCCGCAGCGCCCGAGACTACTTCGTCAAGCTGACCGAGTCGATGAACGCGGTCCTCGTGCACGACGGCGGCTCGCCGGGCGCCATGATCGCCATCAAGCAGGGCAAGCTGCCGACCCTCGACGCGCTCCACCGCGGCGACCTGTTCAGCCGCGGCACGCAGCGCCAGGCGCCCTACAACCTCTACAGCCAGGGGGACGCGCTGCGCCGGGCCGTGAACCGGCTGTTGCCGGCTCGCACGCGGGTGCTCACCGGCACGCTCTACCGCCCGCCGCAGGACGCCCCCACTGTCACCAGCGTCACCGACCGGTTCAGCAAGGACTACAAGACAGGCTTCCGCTACTTCCCCAAGCTGGACAGCTACCGCTGGGTCCGCAACGGCACGGCGGCCGACGACGCCTCGGGCGAGAACGTCCTCGTCGATGCGGTGGTGATGGCGAAGATCACCGCCCGGCCGTTGCCGGATGATCCCGAAGGGCGGCTCTACATCCCGCTGCAAGGTGGGCCCGCCACCCTCTACCTGCACGGACGCGCCGTGGCTGGCCACTGGAACCTGACCGACGGCGTGCAGTTCGTCACCGCCACCGGGCAACCCGTCGATCTGGCCCCGTTCCGGACCTGGTTCGTGATGACGCCGACCTACGACTCGAGGGTCGAGCAGTAGCCGGCTTCAGCTACTCTCGCGCGATACCGTCTCGTCGAAGAACAGCCCACGCATGCGGAGCCGGTAGCGGCGCTCGCTGATGTCGATGTCGAGGTAGCTGTACTCGTCCTGGTAACCGTTGGTGTCGAGCAGGATGGCCCGTCCCTGCGATGCGATGTTGACGCCTCCGCGCACGGGCGTGTGCCCGTAGATCCCCAGGCGGTAGGGCGTGCCGTCCAGGAAGTCCTTCTCCTCGTAGATCCAGCGGCGACGGTTCTCCAGGTAGAAGCCGTTGTCGTAGGTGTTGTGCTCTTCCAGCGGTCCTACGTGCGCCAGGTGAAGCCCCTCGATGACGACCTCGGAGGGCCAGGAGAGGATCCAGTCGCGGATCTCCGGATCCATCTCGCCGCCATAGCCGACCTTCCACTCCAGGTGCGACACGTCGTCGGTCCTCAGCGGGCCTTGCTCGGGGTGGACGGCGTTGAAGTCGTGGTTGCCCATGAGGATGACCATCTTCTCGGCCGGTAAGCGATCCTGGAAGCCTTTGACGTCTCGCAGGAAGCCGATCTGCGCCTTCTCCGCGCGCTCCAGGTGACGCGGGTTGTACTCGTCGTAGCGCCGCACGTTGATGAGGTCGGCGTAGCGCTCACGGCTCTTGGCGTGGACCAGGTCTCCGAGCAGGATCAGGCGTGCATCGTCCTGGACGAAGGCCGAGGTGGGGCGGTGGCCCTCGTCGGCCAGCTCGGCCTCCTGCAGGATGCGCCAGAGCTTGTCGGCCTGCATGTGGATGTCGCCGACGACGATCAGGCGCACGGTCGACCTCCGGCGAACGTCCTCCTCGCCGCTCCCCACCGGGAGGCGGTAGGCTCACGGCCGGTGCGGTTCGGGTCGGTCGGAGGATCGGCGCCCATGGGCGATGCTGCGTTCAGCGACTGGCCTGCGTCGGGAGGAGGGGGAGGGGGTCGACGGGCTCGTTGTCGACGCGGATCTCGAAGTGCAGATGGGGGCCGGTGGAGTGGCCGGTGTCGCCCACCCGGGCGATGACCTGGCCCTCCCGGACCTGCTCACCCTGCTTCACCAGCAACACCGAGGCGTGCCCGTAGTAGTAGGCCGTGTTGCCACTCTTGATGATCACGCACAGGCCGTATCCGCCGTTCCACCCGGAGAGGGCCACGGTGCCGCCGACGGCAGCGTGGAACGGCTCGCCACTGTTGCCTGCGATGTCGATGCCGGTGTGGAAGTTGGACCCGTCCACGCGCAACTGCCGGTAGCCGAAGTGCGACGTGATGGGCCCGTGGATCGGCCACATCATGCCCGCGGAGGGCGGCGGTGCCGGGACGGCATAGGTCGTGCGGGCCGCCCCCAGCTCGCTGGGAGGCACGATGCGGAGCGTCTGTCCCGCGAAGACCTCGCTCGAGGAGAGGTCGTTGGCGCTCATCAGGGCGGCCACCGTGGTGCTGTAGTGGTGGGCGATCGACCACAGGCTGTCGCCCTTGTTCACCGTCACCGTAGGGGGAACGGGGCCGCCGGTGTCAGTCGTCGGCGAGGCGTAGCGGCCCGGGACGGTGAGCGTGTCCCCGGGGTGGATGACCCCGGCCGACCCGAGCTTGTTGGCACTGGCCAGCGCGGAAACGGACACGTGGTAACTCTGGGCGAGGTTCCACAGCGTGTCGCCGGGCTGGACCGTGAGCGTCAGCGGGGCCGGCGCGGGCGTGCTCGGCCGCAGCTTGAGCGTCTGGCCCGGCCGGATGACCGAACCGTTGAGATCGTTGTAGGCGATGAGGTCGTCGACGCTGAGGTGGAAGGCGAGCGCGATGTTGTAGAGCGTGTCGCCCGGTTGCACCACGTAGGCGTCCGGCGTGGGGTTGCCGTCCTTCGGCAGCGTCAGCGTCGTACCTGGCTGCAGGTCGCTGCCGACGAGGCTGTTGGCCTGGCGGAGCGCATCGACGGTGGTGCCGTAGCGTTGCGCGAGCCCCCACAGGGTGTCGCCGGGTTGCACGGTGATGGTGGTGGTCTGGGCCCAGGCCGACCCGAGGGCCAGCCACGCGACCGTCAAGGCAAGGACGAAGAACAGTCGGCGACGAGGCATCCCGGCTAGGTTACCAGAAGCGAAGCTGTCACGAGTGGAAAGAATTCATGTCCGGTGGGGACAAAGTGGCGTGTCGACGGCGCGGTGTGGTGAGACCCGGGTCAGTCGCGTGGGTCGAGAATGCTGTCCAGCGCGCACTGGAGCTCGTTCGCCCGCCACGCGCGCCTGCCCAGCTCGCTCGCCAACGCCACGAACGCGTCGATCTCGGGCCCGTCGGCGACGCCGTTCAGGAGCCTGAGTTCGAGCTTGCGCGTCTCGTGTACGAGCGCGTGATGGGGAAGCGTGGAGAGTCGGTCGAGCATGCGGGCTCCTCTCGTCTCGGATCGAGAGGGAGTCTAGCAACCGCCCGCTTACGGGATTCTCAACCGCGCGCGTGCGCGCCGACGGCGTCGGCCACGATGCGCGTCCCCCCCTCCCCGTGGAGGCCGCGGCGAGCGCCCGCCGCGCTCCGTCCGTCCGCGATGACGGCGAAGGGTGCACCGAGCCCGACGGCCTGGAGGGCGGCCTCCACCTTGGGGATCATGCCGCCGGCGATGCGGCCGTCCGCGATGCGGGCCTGCGCCTCCGGGCGCGTCAGGACGGGGAGCAGGCTGTCGGCCCGGGAGGGGTCGTCCAGCACGCCCGGCACGTTCGTGAGGAACACGCACCCCGCGCCCAGGGCGCCTGCCACGGCGCCGGCGACGTCGTCGGCGTTCACGTTGAGGAGCCCGCCCTCCGCGTCCACGGCCAGACAGGCCAGCACCGGGACGAAGTGGGCGGCCAGGAGAGCGTGCAGCGCGTCGGCGTTGACGTCGGTGACCGTGCCCACGCGGCCGAGCGCGGGATCGCGCAGCTCGGCGCGGATCAGTGTGGCATCGCGGCCGCACAGGCCCAGCGCCGGACCGATGTCCTGCGCCAGGCGCTTGCCGAGCAGCGTGAGGACGCGCTCGATCCGCTCGAGGCTGTCGGGGGTGGTCACGCGGAGCCCCCGCACGAAGCGGTGCTCCAGGCCGGCCGCGTCGAGCGCGGCGTTGATGAACGGGCCTCCGCCGTGCACGACCACCGGGTCCTCCCCGGCGTCGAACAGGGCGCGGATCTCGGACGCCACCGCGTGTCGGGTGGCGTCGTCGGTCATGGCGTTGCCGCCGTACTTGACGACCACAGGCATGGATCAGTCGAGCCTCCCCGTCGGTCGAGCGCTGCTCGTGAGCGGCGGGCGGGCGCGTCCGGGACGGCGCTCGTGGTAGATTCGGAGCCGCACCGCGGGCCGGTGCGGGCCCCCGGGCGCGCTGCGGCCGGCGGGGGAGAGGAGTCGAGGTGGAGGCAGCCGAACCCCTGGTCTTCGGCACCGACGGCTGGCGCGATGTCATCGCCGAGCGCTTCACGGTCGCCCACGTCCGCCGCGCGGCGCGTGCCTACGCCGAGCACCTGCTGGCGCGCGACGCGCGAAGGGTGCTCGTGGGGCACGACACCCGCTTCGGCGGGGAGCGCTTCGCGCTGGCGGCGGCGCGCGAGCTCGCCGGGCACGGCCTCGAGGTGCTGCTCTCCGATGGCTACCTGCCGACCCCTGCCCTGTCGTTCGCCGTGGCGCACTACGGCGCCGGCGGCGGCGTGATGCTCACGGCCTCGCACAACCCGCCCGACTACCACGGGTTCAAGCTCAAGGGCCCCTACGGTGGCACCGCCACCGACGACATCTACCGGGACGTCGCGCGGCGGCTGTCGCCGGAGCCGCCGCCGGCCCGCGACGGCGCGCCCATCGAGCGTTTCGACGTGCGGGAGGCCTACTACGATGCGCTGGAGAGGCTGCTGGACATGGACGTGTTGGCCTCGGCGGAGGGACGGCTGGTCCACGACGCCATGGGCGGGGCCGCTTGCGGCTGGTTGAAGGGATTCGTGCGCTCCCGTGGGCTGCCGTGGGGGGTCGAGGAGGTTCGCGGCGAGCCCCACCCGCTGTTCTACGGCGTGAACCCCGAGCCCATCGCCGTCAACCTGACCGAGACGCGTGAGCACATGACCGCCTCGGATGCCGTCTTCGCGGCGGCGACCGACGGGGACGGCGACCGCCTCGGGGTGGTGCTCCCCGGGGGCGCCTTCTTCAACGCGCATCAGATCTTCGCCGTGCTGCTCGACGAGCTTGCCCGCGAAGGACGGCCCGGTGCGGTGGTGAAGACCTTCACTGTGTCTCGCGTGGTGGAGCGGCTGGCGGCGCTGCGGGGCCGCGAGGTGGTGGAGACGCCCGTCGGCTTCAAGTACATCGTGGAGGCCATGCTGGCGGGCGACGTGCTGATCGGCGGCGAGGAGTCCGGCGGCTTCGGCGTGGCCGGCCACCTGCCCGAGCGCGACGGTATCGCCAACGCGCTGCTGCTGCTGCAGGGTGTGGTGCACAGCGGGCAGCCGCTGGCGGAGCGCTTCGCCGCGATCGAACGGGAGACCGGCTGGCGCCACGCCTACGATCGGCTCGACCTGGAACTCTCCGGAAACGCGCTCAAGGAGCGCGTGATGGCCGAGCTCCGCGACCCCCCGCAGCACGTGGGCGGCCGCGAGGTCCGCTCGGTGGAGCGGCGCGACGGCGTCAAGCTCAACCTGGGTGACGACGCCTGGCTGCTCTACCGGCCCAGCGGGACCGAGCCGGTATTGCGCATCTACTGCGAGGCCCCCACGGCCGCCGACGTCGGCGCGCTGCTCGACGCGGCGCGCGCCTGGGTCGACACGCTCGCCTGAGCCGGGCGGCTCAGGCCTGCCGGAAGGCCTTGGGGCTCCTGGACAGCACCTCGTAGCCGTCCTCGGTGACGACCGCCAGGTCCTCGATGCGCACCCCGCCGAACCCCGGCAGATAGACGCCGGGCTCGATCGTCACGGACATGCCGGGGGCCAGCAGGTCGTCGGAGCGGGTGGACAGGCGCGGCCCTTCGTGGATCTCGAGGCCGGTACCGTGGCCCAGCGAGTGCGAGAACGCGTCGGCCAGGTCGTGCTGGGCCAGCAGGTCGCGCGCCACGGCATCGATCTCGCGGCCTGAACGGCCTGGGGCCACCGCCGCCAACGCCGCTTCCTGGGCCTCCAGCACGGCGTCGAAGAGGCGGCGCAGCTCGGGCTGGATGGCGCCGACCGCCACCGCTCGCGTCATGTCCGCGTGGTAGCCCTGGTACACGGCGCCGAAGTCGATCGTCACCAGATCGCCCGCCTCGATGGCCTTGTTCGAGGCCACCCCGTGAGGCATCGCGCTTCGGGTCCCGCTGGCCACGATGATGTGGAACCCCGACCCGCCGGCGCCGGCCAGCCGCATGTGGCGCTCGAGCTCGAGGGCCACCTCGATCTCGCGCACGCCGGGCCGCATCATCGGCACGACCTTCTCGAAGGCCTCGTCGGTGATGCGCGCGGCCTCCCGGAGCTTGGCGATCTCGTCGTCGGACTTGATCAGACGGAACGACGCCAGGAAGCCCTCCGTCGCCAGCGGCTCGCTGCCGAGCCGCTCGCGGATGCGACGGAAGCGCTGCAGGCTCAGGTGCTCGCTCTCGACGGCCAGGCGCCTGCCGCCCACCACCTCTGAGAGGTGCTCCTCCCAGTTCGGCGTGATCACGACCTCCAGGCGCGACTCCTCGCCCGCCTGCGCCGTGTAGCGGCCGTCGGTGAGCAGCGCCGCGCGCTCCTCGGTGACGATGACGGTGCCGTCCTCGGGGCTGGTGAAGCCGGAGAGGTAGCGCACGTTGGCCGGCGCGGTCACCAGCAGCGCCTCGGCCCCGATGCCGGCGAGCTTGTCGCGAACGTCGCGAAGCACGCTCATCGGCCGGACGCGACGATGGCCACGAGCTGATCGAGGTCCAGGCTGGCCCCGCCGATGAGGCCGCCGTTGACGTCCTCGCGCGCGAGCAGCTCGGCGGCGTTGGCGGGCTTCATGCTGCCGCCGTAGAGGAGCCGCATCCCGCGGCCCACGTCGCCGTAACGGGCGACCACCTCCTCGCGGATGGCGGCGCCCATCTCCTGGGCGTCGTCCGCCGTAGCGGTGCGGCCGGTGCCGATGGCCCACACCGGCTCGTAGGCGATCACCAGGGCGTCCGGGCCGGTCGGCTCGATGCCGTTCAGGTCGCCTTCGAGTTGCTCCAGGACGACGTCGCGGGCGCGCCCGTCGAGCCGCTCGTCCTCCTTCTCGCCGACGCAGAGGATGGGAACCAGCCCCGCCTCGAGCGCCCGCCGAAGCTTGGCGTTGACGAGCGCGTCGTCCTCGGCGTGGTAGGCGCGCCGTTCGGAGTGGCCGACGATCACGTAGCGGGCACCGGCGTCGCGCAGCATGGCGGCCGACACCTCGCCGGTGAAGGCGCCCTCGTCGTGCGCGCTGACGTCCTGCGCGCCCAACGCCACGGCCGTGCCGCGGGCCAGCTCGGCCATGGGCGCGAGGTGCGTGAAGGGCACGTTCAGGAGCAGGTCGCAGTGGTCGTGGGCGGTGCCGTCCAGGCGTTCCAGGAAGGCGCGCAACCAGGCGGTCGCCTCGCTGGGGAGCTTGTGCATCTTCCAGTTGCCGGCGATGAGGGGACGGATGCGGGAGTGCGGCGATGGCATGGGTCAGGATACCGCAGCCTCCCCGCACGCCCCCGCCTCACGCTCCACAGCAACGCGCCCGGGTCGCAGCCCGGGCGCGTCGAAGGCGGAGAGAGGGGGTCGCTCAGGCCTGCACGCCGGGCTCGTCGCGCTTGCTGCTGCGCCGGCGGCTGCGCTTGCGCCCCCCGCCGCTCGTGCCGCGGCGTTCCAGCGACTCCACGCCTCCCACCAGCGCCAGGTCCAGCACGCCGTCGAGGTCGGCGACCTCGTGGAGCTGCAGGCTCTTGGTCAGGTGGGTGGCGATGTCCTTCATGTCGGCCGCGTTGCGGTCGGGGAAGATGATGTGCTTGATGCCGGCGCGCTTGGCCCCGAGGATCTTCTCCTTGAGCCCGCCGATCGGCAGTACCCGGCCGCGCAGCGTGATCTCGCCGGTCATGGCCACGTCCTTGCGCACGGGCGTACCGGTGAGCGCGCTGATCAGCGAGGTGGCGAGGGCCACGCCCGCGCTCGGCCCTTCCTTCGGGGTCGCGCCGGCAGGCACGTGGATGTGGATCTCGCTCTCGTCGAGCGTCTCCCGGGGGATGCCGAAGCGCTCGGCGTTCGACTTGGCGTAGGTCAAGGCCGCCCGGGCCGACTCCTTCATCACGTCGCCGAGCTGGCCGGTGAGCACCAGCCCGCCCTTGCCGGGCGTGATGGAGGTCTCCACGAAGAGGATGTCGCCGCCGACCGGGGTGTAGTACATGCCGGTCGCCACGCCCACCAGGTTCTCCTCGGCTTCGGACTCGGGAGTGAAGCGGTGGGCGCCGAGATAACCCTCCAGGCTACGCTCGGTGATGCGGACGCGCTTGGCGTCGCCCTCGGCGATGCGCCGCGCCGCCTTGCGGCACAGCGTGCCCACGATGCGTTCGAGGTTGCGCACCCCGGCCTCGCGGGTGTAGGCGGTGATGACGCTGCTGATCGCGCCGTCGGACATGCTGAGCTGGTTCGGCTTGAGACCGTTCTCCTCGATCTGGCGGGGCAGCAGGTAGCGCTTGGCGATCTCGAGCTTCTCCTGCTCGATGTAGCTGGAGAACTCGATCATCTCCATGCGGTCGGCGAGCGCCTCGGGGATCTGCTGGGCGTAGTTGGCCGTGGCGATGAACAGCACCTCGGACAGGTCGAACGGCACGCCGAGGTAGTGATCGACGAAGTTGTTGTTCTGGGCCGGGTCGAGCACCTCGAGCAGGGCCGACGAGGGGTCTCCCTGGTAGGAGGCGCCGAGCTTGTCCACCTCGTCGAGCAGGAACACGGGGTTCTTGGTGCCGGCCTGGCGGATGCCCTGGATGATGCGCCCGGGCATCGAGCCGATGTAGGTGCGCCGGTGCCCGCGGATGTCGGACTCGTCGCGCGCCCCGCCCAGCGAGATGCGGACGTACTCGCGGCCGAGCGCCTTGCCGATCGACTTGGCGATGCTCGTCTTGCCGACCCCGGGCGGGCCCACGAACAGCAGGATGGGGCCCTTGTTGACCTCGAAGGCGTCGAGCTCGCCCTTCTGCGCCCGCTCCTCCTTGAGCTTGCGCACGGCGAGGTACTCGAGCACGCGGTCCTTGACCTTCTCGAGGCCGTAGTGGTCCTCCTCGAGGATCTTGGCGGCCATGCCGATGTCGAGGCGGTCCTCGCTGCGCTTGTTCCACGGCAGCTCGGTGATGGTGGTGAGGTAGGTGCGGATGACCGAGGCCTCGGCCGAGTCGGGGTGCATGCGCGACAGGCGGTTGAGCTCGCGCTGCGCCTCCTTCATGACCACCTCGGGCAGGTCGAGCGCCTCGAGCTTCTCGCGGAAGGCCTCCACCTCGTCCTCGTCCTCGTCGTTGCCCGACAGCTCCTTCTGCAGGGCCTTGATCTGTTCCCGCAGGAAGAACTCGCGCTGGTTGCGGTCGATCTCCTCCTTGACCTCGCGCTGGAGCCGGCGCTGGGTCTCCTGGAGCTCGAGCTCGGTATCGATGAGGAGCAGCACCTTGCGCAGGCGCTCCTCGACGCTCGGGGCTTCGAGCACGGCCTGCTTGTCGGGCAGCTTGAAGTCGAGGTGGTAGGCGACGTAGTCGGCGAACTGGCCGGCGTCCTCGAGGTTCATCACGAACTGTGCGACCTCGTGCTGGACCTGGCGGCTGCCGTTCTCGACGAGATCGGCGAACTTCTCCTTCAATTCGCGGAAGGTCGCCTGCACCATCACCTGGTCGCCTTCGGGGACGTCGATCGGGCTGACGTCGGCCTCGATGAGGCCGGCCGAGCCGTGGTAGCGGTCGATATGCACGCGCGCGAACGCCCGCACCAGCATCTGGATGCTGCCGTCGGGGTTCTTCTTCATGCGCATGATGTTGCAGGCCGTTCCGACCTCGTAGAGGTCCTCGGGCTTCGGCTCCTCGACATCGCGGTCGCGCTGGCTGGCGATGACGATGGTGCGGTCTCGGTCGAGCGCAGCGTTGATGGCGCGGATGGAGATCCCGCGGCCGGCATCGATCGGCATCACCATGGTGGGGTAGAGCACGCTGCCGCGCACCGGGCACACCGGGATCGGGGCGCTGAAGTCGGTGGGGGTGGGAGTCTCTGCCATGGGCTCTCCTAGCCTACGCGAAGCGCTGAACGCTGGGGACGGGCGGGGCGTCGAGGGAGTGCGCGTGGAGCGCACGGGGCGGGCGGCAAAACCTGAGTGAGCACGTATCAAGTTTACTGCAGCCACCGGGCTCAGCTGGAAGGTGGCTTACCATTCTCGACGTGCCACGTTCCCCGAGCCCTGCGCTCCCCGTGGCCCCGCTCGGACCCAGGGCGTCGCGCCAGTTCGGACAGTATAAACCGGCCACCCGGGGGCGGCGCATGGCGCGATGAACGCGCGCTGGCGCCGAACGATGGCGCCGGAGGCCGCTGTGGTAGCGTGGGCGCGCCATGGCCGACGTGACGTACGCACTGCGAGATGCCGTCCGGGCCGCGCTCGAGCGGCTCGGCGTGGAGGACGTCGAGGGCGTCGAGCTCTCGATCCAGGAGGTGCCGGCCGACAAGCCCGGCGACTACGGGACCCCCGTCGCCTTCGCGCTGGCGCGCACCCTGCGGCGCAACCCGGCCGCGATCGCGCAGGACCTGGTCGGGGCGCTGGCGTTGCCCGAGGGCGTGGAGCGTGCCGAGGCGGTCGGTCCGTACATCAACTTCCGGCTCGAGCCCGGCCCCTTCGTGGCCCAGGTGGTGAACGAGCCCCCTCGCCCCGTGAGTGGCGGGCCCAAGGTCGTGTTGGAGCACACATCGGTCAACCCCAACAAGGAGGCCCACGTCGGGCATCTACGCAACATCGTGCTGGGCGACGCCTGCGGCCGCATCTTGCGCGCAGCCGGGCACGAGGTCGAGGTCCAGAACTACATCGACGACACCGGCCGGCAGGCCGCCGAGAGCCTCTTCGCAGCCGAGTACTTCGACGAGCGCTACGGCGGGGAGCAGAAGTACGACCACTGGCTGGGGGCGCTGTACGTGCGCCTGGGGGCGGCCAAGGAGGAGGACGCGGAGCGCATCGAGCGGGGCGTGTCCGGGGTGATGCACCGGCTCGAGCGCGGCGAGCTGCGCGAGGCGGTCGAGCGCGTGGTGGCCGCTCAGCTCGAGACCTTCCACGCCCTAGGCGCCGAGTACGACCTGCTGGTGTGGGAGTCCGACGTCGTCCACGGCGGGTTCCTGCGCCGCGGCCTCGAGGTGCTCGAGGCCAGCCCCTACGTCTCGCGCCCCGACCAGGGGAAGTTCGCCGGCGCCCTGGTGATGGACGTCTCGGAGTTCCTCCCCGGGCTCGAAGAGACCTACGTGGTGCTGGTGCGGAGCGACGGCAACGCCATGTACGTCGCCAAGGACATCGGCTACCAGTTCTGGAAGGCGGGCATCTTCGAGGGGCTGCGCTTCCGCCACTTCGAGGACCAGCCCTCCGGCAAGCCGCTCTACACCAGCGCCCCCGAAGGGGAGACGCACCCCGACGGGCGCACCTTCGCGCACGGGCAGGAGATCATCAACGTCATCGACGTGCGGCAGAGCCACCCACAGACGCTGGTACGCACCGCCCTGGCCCTCTCCGGCACCGGGGCCGGCGAGCGTGCCTACCGCAGCTCGCACCATCTCGCCTACGAGGTCGTGACGCTCGAGGGGCAGCCCATGAGTGGCCGCAAGGGGCTGACCCTCTCCATCGACGAGGTGCTGGCAGAGGCCACGCGCCGGGCCAGGGCCGTGGTGGAGGAGAAGAACCCGGGCCTGGCGAGCATCGACACCGTCGCCCGCCAGGTAGGGGTGGGCGCCCTGCGCTTCGGCATGCTCAAGAGTGAGGCCCGCAAGGTGATCGACTTCCGGTGGGAGCAAGCGCTCTCGTTGCAGGGGGACAGCGCCCCCTACGTGCAGTACGCGCACGCCCGCGCCTGCAGCATCCAGCGAGCGGCGGACGCCGCGGGGCTGACGTTCGAGGGGGCCGACTTCGCAGCGCTGGGCGCGCTCGAGGTCCGGCTGGCCCAGGTCTTGCTGCGCTTCCCGAGTGTGGTCGAGGGCGCCGCTCGCGAGCTGGCCCCTCACCTGCTGGCGCAGTACGGGCTCGACCTGGCGACGGCGTGGAACGGCTACTACAACCACAAGGGATCCGATGGTCGGCCGGACACCCAGGTGCTCAAGGCCGAGGCGGGGCTGCGCGAGGCACGCCTGGCCCTCGTCGACCGGGTCCGCGCCACCCTCGCCGAGGTGCTCTCGCTCCTCGGGATCGAGGCTCCCCAGGAGATGTAGGCCCAGCCGGCGGCGCGTCCGCCGGCCTGCCTCTGCCAGGCCGACACTGACGCATCCGCGAGGGCCGCCCTAGCATGGGGTGGACGCTGGTCGCGCGGTCCGCGGAGGGCGCGTATGGAGAAGCAAAGGCTCATCGCTGCGCTGGTCGTCGCGCTCGGCCTCGTTGCGCTGACCGTGGGCGGCTGCGGAACGACGTCCAGCACGCCCGGACTGGTGCAACTCTTTCCCGACCCCACCGACCCCGCCAGCTCGCCCTTCCCGGCCATCGACGACGCCTACCTGGAGGTCCCGTTCACGAGCGGCTTCGCCTTCCCCTTCTACGGCACCACCTACCGCTCCGTATACCTGAACACCAACGGGGGCCTGACCTTCGCTGCGGGCGATGACCGCTACGACGTCGGTGTCGGTGCGTCCGCGGTCCGCATCGTCACGCTTCCGACCATCGCCGTGTTCTGGGGCGACATGCACGCGGGGCGGTACAGCGGCGTGACCCGCACCGACCAGATGAGCTACCAGCAGTTCCCCGACCGCTTCGTGGTGCACTACGTGCAACTGCAAGACTTCGACGAGGCGACATGGAACAACACCGCCGCCGTCACGCTGTACGCGGATGGTGACATCGAGATCGCGTACGGCGCGGTCCTCAGTCGCGACGTCCTGGTGGGCGTGTTCGATGGGACGCACGTCGCGGACTCTCAGGAGGTGGTGCAGGCCACCTTCGCCGACTACCCTTCGTACGGCAGCGGCATCGTGTTGTTCGACTACTGGGGCGGAGGAGCCGTTCCCAGCGGTCAGCTCGACGGCCGGACCATCGCCTTCCGGGCGCCCTGAAGACGGCACCGCGGACGCCGCGCACGGCGACCCTCGGCGATCCTGAGGGGCTCCTTCGCGATGGGGGTGCGCAGGAAGCCGCGCTCAGGGCGAGGTCTTGAGCGCTTCGGCCATGACCTCGGTCAGGTGCCGGGGCCTGCGGGCGGTGCCGTCCTCGACCTGGTGGCGGCAGCTGAAGCCGCAGGCGACGGTGTCGCCCTCGTGTTCTCGGACGGCGGGGAAGAGGCGTTGCTCCCCGATCGCCATCGACAGGTCGTAGTGACCGTAGCCGAACGATCCGGCCATGCCGCAACAACCGGAGTCGACCTCACGGACGTCCTCGGACACCCACTCCAGCACCGCCCGGGTGGTGGCGGTGCCCAGCACCGCCTTCTGCTGGCAATGGCCGTGCAGCATCGTCTCGCCCGGGCGTTTGACGAACGCCGAGGCGGGGTCGATCTCGCCGCGGGTCCAGGCCTTGGCGAGGAACTGGTCGATCATCGAGACGTTGTCCGCCACCGCGTCGGTGCGTGCGCCGGGGAGCAGGCGCCGGTAGTCGTCGGCCAGGGCCGTCACGCAGGACGGCTCGAGCCCCACCACCGGCACGCCGCGCTCCACGTAGGGATGGAGCCGCTCGACGTTGCTCCGGGCCATCGTTCTGGCCTCGCGCAGGAGCCCCTTGGAGAGCTGCGGCCGGCCGCAGCAGCCGTACGGCACCAGCTCCACCCGGTACCCGAGCGCCTCCAGCACCCGCACGGCCGCCTGACCCGGGGCCGTCTCGTTGAACATCGTCCAGGTGTCGGCGAAGAGCGCTACCCGGCGTTCCCCGGCCTCGGGCGCCGCGGCCCCGCCCGGCGCACCCTGGGGATCGCCCTGGTGCCGCTCGAACCACCGTTGGAAGCTCTGGTCGGCGTAGCGCGGCAGCACCCGCCGGCGGTCCACGTCCACCAGCTTCTCCAAGGCCCACCGCACCGGCGCGGTGGGCAGCAGCGCGTTCGCGAGCGGCGCCAGGCGCTGGCCGAGCGGGGCCAGCCGGGAGACGTTGCCGATGGCGCGCACGGCCAGGGGCGTGCCGTGGTCGTCGTAGTAGTGCTGCAGGAACTCGTACTTGATGGTCGCCATGTCCACCTGGCTGGGGCACTCGGCCTTGCAGGCCTTGCACTCCAGGCACAGATCGAGCACGTCGTAGACCTCACGGCTGGTGAGGCCCCCCGGCATGCGACCGTTCAGCGCGTCGCGCAAGACGTTGGCGCGACCGCGGGTGGTGTGGTCCTCGTCGCGGGTCGCCATGTAGCTGGGGCACATGGTGCCGGTGCCGACCTTGCGGCAGGCTCCGACGCCGTTGCAGTTCTCGATGGCGCCCAGGTAGCCGCCATCGGCCGAGAAGTCGAAGAACGTCGGCACATCGACCTCGGGGTAGTCGGCGCCGTAGCGCAGGTTCTCCGTCATCGCCGGCGCGTCCACCACCTTGCCCGGGTTGAGGAGACCGGCGGGGTCGAAGGCCCGCTTGATGGCCCGGAAGTCCTCGTAGAGCACGGGACCGAACATCGACGGATTCTGGTAGGAGCGGATCAAGCCGTCGCCGTGCTCGCCGCTCCAGGAGCCGCCGTACTTCTTCACCAGCTCGAACACCTCGCGGCTGATGGCCTCGAAGGTCCGTACGCCCTGCTCGGTCTTGAGGTCGAGGTGGGGCCGCAGGTGGATCACGCCGACCGACGCGTGGGCGTAGAACACCACGTGCACCCCGTGGCGGCGGCACACCTCTGCCACGTCGGCGATGTAGCGCGGCAGGTTCTCCACCGGAACCGAGCTGTCCTCCACGAACGGCGTCGGCTTGCTCCGCCCCTTGACGGTGGAGTAGATGCCCAGCCCGTCGCGACGGAACTGCAGGATCTCCGCTTGCTGCCCGGGTGAGGTGGCGAGGTAGGTGGCGTAGGCCAGCCCGGAGACCTCGGGGTCTTGCTCCATGCTCGCGAGTCCGGCGCGCATCTCCTGCTCGGTGGTACCGTCGAACTCCACCATCAGCAAGGCGCCCGGATCGCCCTGGAGCCAGCCGAGCAACGGTGCGAGCGCGGGATTCTGCCGACCCAGCACGAAGATGTCGCGGTCCATCAGCTCGACGGCCGACGGCCCGTGCCGGTTGACGTGCTGGACCGCCGTGAGCGCCCCTTGGAGGGTCTCGAAGTGGAGCATGGCCAACAGACGGTGGGTGGGCACGGGGTCCAGGTGGATGGTGACCTCGAGGATGACCGCGAGGGTGCCCTCGCTGCCGCACACCAGCTTGGCCAGGTTGAAGGGTCGATCGGGACCGAACTCGTCCAGGTTGTAGCCACCGACCCGGCGCATGATCTTGGGATAGCGGGCGGCGATCTCGTCGGCGTGCTCGGTCACGACCCGGTGGACCGTGCGGTACAGCTCCCCCTCGCGGTCCTGCTGGCCGAGCTTGGTCTGCAGCGACGTCCGGTCGACCGGCCCCAGCTCCAGCTCGGTACCGTCCATCAGCAGCACGCGCATGGCGAGCACCTGATCGACCGTCTTGCCGTACTTGATGCTGCGGGTGCCGGCCGAGTTGTTCGCCACCATCCCACCGATGTTGGCGCGGCTCGTCGTGGAGATGTCGGGCGTGAACTGCAAGCCGTGCGGCGCCAGCATGGCGTTGAGCTGGTCGCGCACCACGCCGGGCTCGACCCGGGCCCAGCGCTCCTCCAGGTTCAGCTCGAGCACCCGGGTGAGGTACTTCGAGACGTCCAGGACCAGTGCCTTGCCCACCGTCTGGCCGGCCAGGCTGGTGCCGCCGCCGCGCGGCAGGACCGGCACGCCGGGGCGGGCGGCGATCGCCACGGCGGCGCGAACGTCGTCCAGGGAGCGGGGCAGCACCACACCCAGCGGCCGGATCTCGTAGGGACTGGCGTCGGTGGCGTAGAGCGTGCGGGCCGTCTCGTCGAAGCGCACCTCGCCGGCGACACCCGCCTTCAGCTCGCGCTCCAGCGTCGCGACGGTCGAGGGGTCCACGGTGGGCGTCGAGGCGGCGGGGGTCGTCATGGGGTCAGTATCGCACGCCCCTCACGCGTATCGCGACGCGGGGATGGAGCTACGCGCCGGGACGCGGCGGCGGTCCGCGTTTCAGCCGATGCGGGAGGGCGCGGGCGCAGGCCCACCCGGGCCCACCCCGGCCGCCGCTGCCGGGTCGGGGAGCCCGTCGGCATTGCCGGAGGGTCCGAACAGCGTCGTCACGCTGCGGGCGAAGCCGTCGTCGTCGAGGAAGCGGTAGGCGGTGACGAAACGGAGCAGCAGGTGGCGGTGGAGCAGCCCGTCGAGCAGCGTCTCCGAGGCGTACGGGTCGCGCTTCTCGCCGCTGCGGGCGTGGCCCGAGCCGTCCACGAGCTCGAGCTCCTCGAGGACGGTACGTGTGCGCTCGGCCTTGCGTCCGTCGAAGGGCAGCCGCAGCCCGCGCTGCAGCGCAACGAAGCCACGGCGGACGTCATCCAGGGTCGGGAACTGCAGCGCTTGCGCCTCGACGGCGGCGAGCGCGCCGTCATCGAGATCGAGCCCCACCGCCGAGACCTGGCCGAGCACGGTGCGCAGCGCTCGGACGGCGTCGTCGTTTGGAAGGGCTCGGAGCCAGAGCACGTCGCCGTGGCTCAGCGCCTTGCTCAGGCTGCGCAGATCGTCGGGCTCGAGACGCGGGGCGTGAGGTAGCGCGCCCCGCACCACCCGCGGCGCCGCGCCGAGCTCGGGCTCGCCGTCCGGGACCGCCAGGGCGAGGCGCTCGGCCGGACGGACCGCCTCGGCCACGAACTCGAGCGTTCTGCGTTCGCGCCACTCGTTCTCGTTGAGCGTCACCGCGGCATTGACGGGCTCTCCCACGGGGAGCGCGGCGGCGAGCGGGCCCATCTGCCACGCCACGCCCTTCACGCCGCCGATCCGCAGCTGCAGGGTCGCGTTCTCGCGGCCGACGGCGCGCGCTGCCTCGAGGCGGTCGGTGAGGGCGAAGAGGGGGGCCGGATGGCCCTCCCCGAAGGGCTCGAGCGAGCGGATCGCCTGCCACAGCCCGCGTTCCACCTCCTCCCCGACCAGCACGGCGTCGGCCGTGATGACCGGTTGGGGCCTGGGGAAGCGGCCGGCGTAGTCGAGGATGGCGTTGCGGAAGGCCGGAAGGTGCTCCATCTCGAGCGCGAAGCCGGCGGCCTGGGCGTGGCCGCCGTAGCGCAACAGGTGCTGCGACGCCTCGCGCAGCCCCTGCACCGCCGAGATGCCGGGTGTCGAACGCACGCTGCCCTTGCCCTTGGCCACGATGTAGACCGGCTTGTAGAAGCGCTCGAGCAGCTTGGACGCGACGATTCCCATGACGCCCGGGTGCCAGCGGGGGTCCTCCACGACCAGCGCCGGCGCCTCGGGATCGACGATCTCGAGCGCCTGCGCGAACATCTCGTCCTGGATGCGCCGCCGGTCCTGGTTGCGAGCGTCGAGGTAGGCCGCGAGCTCGCTGGCGCGGCGCTCGCTGGCGGTCGTGAGCAGCTCCAGGCCGAGCTGCGCCTCACCCAGCCGGCCGGCGGCGTTGAGGCGCGGTGCGATCACGAAGGCGACGTGTCGGGCGGTGACGTCGCCGCGCAGGTGCGACTGCTTGACCACCGCTCGGACCCCCGGCCAGCGCGAGTCTGCCAGGCGCCTGAGCCCCTCGACGATGAGGGCGCGGTTCTCGCCCAAGAGGGGGGCGACGTCGGCGATGGTGCCGATGGTGGCGAGGTCGGCGTAGTCGTCGGGGCGGTCGAGGCCGAGGCGGCGCCTGAGGGCCCACAGCAGGTGGAAGGCCACGCCGGCGCCGGTGAGCTGGGGCAGGCCATCCCGGGCGAGCGGTGAGGTGGCGGGATGCACCACGAGGCAGTCGGGGTAGGCATCGCCGGGCGTGTGGTGGTCGGTGACGATGACCTCCACGCCGGCCTCCTGCAGACGGCGGATCTCGTCCAGATTGGTGATGCCGCAGTCGACCGTGACGAACAGCTCGCAGCGCTCCGCGTGCTCGGGTACGCGCTGTGGATGGATGCCATAGCCGTCGGTGAGCCGATCCGGGATGTAGGGCTCGACGGCGGCTCCTAGCTCGCGCAGCCCCAGCGTGAGGACCGCGGTGCCGCTGATGCCGTCGGCGTCGTAGTCGCCGTGGATCAGGATGCGGTGGCGCTGGCGGATGGCGTGTTCGAGCCGTTCGGCCGCCTGTTCGAGGTGCGGAATCCGGGTGAGCTCCAGCGGGGGACTGAGATGATCGGGCGCGTCATCCCGCAGCCCGCGCGACCACAGCATCGCCGCCAGCAGAGGGGGGACGCCGAGGCTGCGAGACAGCGAGCGGACGGCATGGGGCGGCGCGGGGGGCCGCAGGAGCCAGACAGGCGTGGGTGGCCGAGGGTCGTCGGCCGAGCTCACGACGGTTCAGTTTCCTCGTCCTGCGGTGGGGGCCGGTCCGGGATGACGGGGTAGCGGTCCGGGATGACGGGGGCCTGTTGCCCCTGCGAGCCGCCGACATGGCGTGGCTGCTGCCCTTCCAACTCGCGGACACGCTGGCGCAGGCGGTAGTTCTCACGGGCTCGACGCCACAGCGCGATACGCGGTGGGATCCAGCCGACCAACCAGCCGCCCAGCAGCGCGATGACCACCACCAGCACCGGAGGCAGCGGGATGACCATCGGCAACAGCGGCAGCGTCAGCGGATCCGGGTTCACGTTGTTGAACGCCACCAGATAGAGCGCCAACAGGATGAGCAGGACGAGCTGCAGGATGCGAGCGCCTTTCACATCCACCTCCGTGCGGTCCAGTCTACCGTACCGGCCGGTCGCCTTCCGGGCCGGGCTGTCGCTTCGTTGCCCGAGGGCCTGGCACGGTCGGCTAGACTGGAGGGCCGTGGAACGGGTCGACCTACCTTCCAACGCAGGACGCAGCCCCAAGGTGCTCAGTGCCATGTCGGGCGGCGTCGACTCGTCGGTCGCGACCGCCCTGCTTCGCGAGGGGGGCTTCGAGGTGGTGGGCACGATGGCCAGGTTCTGGCCCGACGACTGCCCGACTGGCGCCTTCGACCTGTGCTGCAGTCCGCAAGCCGCGTACGATGCCCGCCGCGTGGCGGACGCGGTCGATGTGCCTTTCTACCTGCTGGACTTCCGCGATCGCTTCCAGGAGATCGTGGTCGACCCGTTCGTGCCGACCTACGAGGCCGGCGAAACGCCCAACCCATGCGTCTGGTGCAATCGTCACATCAAGTTCGGGGCGTTCGTCGAGCGCGCTCGCGTGCTGGGGTGCGACTTCCTCGCCACCGGCCACTACGTGCGCCGCGTCGACGGGCCGGACGGCGTGGAGCTCCATCGCGGCGAGGACGACGACAAGGACCAGACCTACTTCCTGTGGGCGCTGCCGCGCGAGATCCTGCCCTACCTGCTGTTTCCGCTCGGAGCGTTGAGCAAGGCGCAGGTGCGTGAGCTTGCCGCGGACCGCGGCATGCTCACGGCCGACAAGAAGAGCTCGTCGGGGCTGTGCTTCATCCCGGACACGGTGAAGCAGTATCTGGAGGACGCCAGCCGTGAGCGTCCCGGGCCGGTCGTGGATGCCAGCCAGGGGTTCGCCGTGGTCGGAGAGCACCGCGGTGTGCAGTTCTACACCATCGGTCAGAAGCGCGGCCTGGGGCTCTGGAAGTCGCATCTGGAGCGCTTCGTCATCGACCTGCGCGCAGAGGACAATACGGTCGTGGTGGGTCCGCGTGAGATGTGCTTCTGGTCGGGTCTGCGCGCGGAGCGGGCCAACTTCCTGGTCGAGGAAGCGGCGCTGCCCGGACGTGTGAAGGCCCAGGTCCGCTACCGCCAGGCGCCGGTGCCGGCGACACTCACCCTCGACGAGGGTGGCTTCCGGCTCGCCTTCGACGAGCCGCAGTTCGCAGTGACGGTAGGCCAGTCGGCGGTGCTCTACGACGGCGACCGCCTACTCGGCGGAGGCGTCATCCGGCAGCGCTCGCCGTAGTCGCCGGTCGCAAGGCCGTAGCCAGCTTCGGCAGCGGCGGAGAGGTTTTCGCCGTGGCCGCCTCACGAGGTCCAGTAGACTGAGCGTCAGGAGGTGTCAATGGCGACCATCGAGGTGCTGGTCATCCTGGCCATCCTGGCGATCTCGGCGGTGGGGGTCTACAACCGGATCATCAGCCTGGAGAACCGATTCCAGAACGCGTGGAGCCAGATCGACGTGCAGCTCAAGCGGCGCGTCGACCTGATTCCCAACCTGGTCGAGACCGTCAAGGGCTACGCCGCCCACGAGAAGACCGTGTTCGAGGAGGTGGCGCGGTCCCGGTCGGCGCTCATGAGCGCCAAAGGCGTCAACGAGTCGGCGCAGGCGGCCAATCAGATGACCGCCGCGTTGGGACGGTTGTTCGCCGTGGCCGAAGCCTACCCCGAGCTCAAGGCCAACGAGAACTTCAAGATGCTCCAGGAGGAGCTGTCCAGCGTCGAGAACAAGATCGCCTACGCGCGGCAGTTCTACAACGATGCGGTGCTCCAGTACAACAACGCCATCGAGACGGTGCCGGGCGTGTTCCTCGCCGGGCCCATGAACAAGAAGCAGGCGGTGTTCCTGGAGATCCCCGAGGCTGAGCGCGAGGTGCCGAAGGTGTCGTTCGCAGGCTGACGCGCCCGAGCGAAGGATCCATCATGACGGCACCCGGCGCGGGGGCCCTGCCCAACGTCATCACCGACAGAGCGACCGGCAGGCGAATCAATCTCCTGGACTGGCAGGCGGCCAACCGCCGTCTGTCGTGGTTGCTGGGTCTGGTGATGGTGGCGCTGCTGGGTGCCATCGGGTACCTGCTGGCGCAGGTGACCAACCCGGGCTCGGCGCTCTTCTTCGTATCCGTGGCTGGAGCGATCGGCGCCGGTCAGACGGTCATCGCCTACTGGTTCAGCGATCAGCTGGCCCTGGGGGCGGCCGGTGCGCGGCCGGCGACGAAGGACGAGTACCGCTACCTCGTCAACGTGACCGAGGCGGTCGCCATCGGCGCCGGCGTGCCCACACCGCACATCTACGTCATCGACTCGCCGGCCCCCAACGCCTTCGCGACGGGGCGCGATCCTCAGCACGCCTCCATCGCGGTGACGCGTGGCCTGATCGACATGCTGGACCGACAGGAGCTGGAGGGCGTCGTCGCGCACGAGATGGCGCACGTGCGCAACTACGACATCCGCTTCCTGTCGATGTTGGCCGCGACCGTGGGCGCCATCGTGATCTTGCGGGACCTGGTGTTGCGCTGGTTCCGGTTCGGGGAGCTCGGTGGCGGCGGGCGCCGGGGTGGTGGCGGGGATCGGAACGCCAACCGTGGCCAGGGGATCATGGGGATCCTGCTGGTGCTGCTGCTGGTGCTCGGCCCGATCCTGGCCACGATGCTGCGCCTGGCGGTGAGCCGCCGCCGGGAGTTCCTGGCGGACGCGACAGGGGCCTACATCACCCGCAATCCGGAGGGTCTCGCGAACGCTTTGGAGAAGCTCGCAGGCTACCAGGGGGAGGGGCTGGAGGTCTCCGAGGGGGTGCGGCACATGTTCATCGTGAACCCGCTGGCGAAGCACAACGCCGTGGACCTGTTCGCGACGCACCCGCCGATCCGGGAACGTATCGACCGGTTGAGGCGCATGTAGACAAGCCGTGAGGACGGCGTGCCTGCACGCGCGAGGCGATCCAGGCGATGATGAGGCAAGCGCCTCCGTCCTCGTCAATCGATGATGGCGGTGACGGCGCCTGGGCCGCAGGGTCGCCGCTTCGTGGCCCTGGTCGACGTGGTCGAAGTGGAGGGGGTCCGGCACGCGACAGACCCTAGCAGAAGGGGC
>JARRMM010000016.1:0-16841 GCA_037386005.1 Deinococcales bacterium
TCTCGAGCTGCTTCACCTCGGGGCCGTCCGAGCTGTAGGCATTCCAGAACGTGACGGTCGTCTTGGCCTGAGCTGCTGCCAGCGAGGCCAGGCCCGCCACCAACGCTCCCAGGATCATCAGAGCACGGAGTCTTCCGTTGCGCATGCGCTTGCTTCCTTCCTTCGCGATGCCGCGAGTCCTAGCGGGGGTGCCTGGGCGATGCGTCGCGCGCGCTCCAGCACCGTCGATACGACGAAGCCACCGGGAACTAGTCGACCACCTCCGAAGGCTCGGACACGGCGGCGCCGATGCGTGCCCCAGCGGCAAGGTCGTTTTGCTCGCCGTCGAGCGGGCCGTTGAAGGTCGCCCTGAGCACCAGGCTGGCTGCGCCAACAGCCCACTTGGCGTCGTCCCAGGGATCGACCTCGACCCGTACGTCGGCCAGAGCCGGGAAGAGATGTGCCCGCAGCTCGCGTTCGAAGGCGGGCTCGAGCCAGCGCCAGGCCTGCGTCCCCTCACCGCTGAGCAGGACGCGTTCGGGTGCGAGAACGTTGACCAGCCCGGAGACGGCGCGACCCAGGACGGCGCCGGCAGCGGCGTACAGGTCGATCGCGCCCGGCTCGCCGGACTCGGCGAGCCGGCGCAGCCACTCGATCCCCTCGCCGGCGCCCAGCAGGCCTGCCTCGCGGGCCTGCGCCACCAGCGCGGGATCCGCCACGACCGCCTCCAGGCAGCCGTGCTTCCCGCAGCTGCACAGCGGACCGTCGGCGGCGACGCTGACGTGGCCGAACTCACCGGCGCCGCCGCGGAAGCCGCGGTAGATGTCGCCGCCGGCCACGATGCCGAGTCCGATGCCGCGGCCGATGGTCACCGTCACGAAGTGCTCGAGGCCGGTGCCGCGCCCGTAGAGGCGCTCCCAGACGGCGAGCGTGTTGACGTCGTTGTCGACGAACACCGGCACCTCGAGCCGTTCGCTGAGCTGCTGGGCCAGTGGGAGGCCCCGCCAGCCCAGCAACGGCGAGTCGAGCGTGCCGCTGCTCGTGTCGAACACGCCGGCCACGCCGATCCCGACGCCCAACAGGGGCGGGTGCGAGGACGAGCTCGCCAGCCACCGGTCGAGGATGTCGCCGAGTTGCGCCACCGAGTCGTCGCCCGAGGCGTCGAAGGGGGCTTCGAAGCGTTCCAGGATCTCGGCTTCGAGGTCGACGAGCACGCCCACCACGTGGTCGCCGGCGACCTTCGCGCCGAGCACCGTGGCCGCCTCGCCCACCAGCTCGAGCAGCACGGCCGGGCGTCCGCCCCGTGAGGGAGCGTGCTCGGCCACGCGGATCAGGCCGTCGGCCAGCAGCTCGCGTGTGATGCCGGTGACGGTGGCGGAGCTGAGCGCGAGGCGGGAGGCGATGGTCTTGCGGGCGATCGGCCCGGCCGTGGCGATGAGGCGGAGGATCGCGGTGCGGTTGACGTCACGCGAGAAGCCGGTCGAGGCCGTGCGGTAGGCGCGCGGGGCCTTGGTGCGGCGGCGCGTCACCGGGGCGCTCCCCCGTCGGTCGCCCCCGGCCGGGGCGCAGCCGCGGAGCGCGCGCCGACCGGGCACACGACGCGCGGTCTGCTGGCGCGGAGTGCGCGTGGATGCATGGGGTGCGACGATGGCATGTGACGCGGCACGAAGCTCTCCCGTTCGTTCGTCCGCACCGCGCACCGGCAAGGTCCAGGACGCGAACGACGGATCCGCTGAAGCGGAATCTGCAAGATTGCTCGGATCATAAATTTATGTCGTGGCAAAAGTCAAGCGAGGCGAATCCGGGGCCTTGACGCGGACCCCGCGCGGGCGCATCATATGACCCTATGACCGAGCAGGTCATTCGGTCATACAAGGAGAGGGAGGACCATGCCACGAGCCTTCTCGAACCCCGACCGGGACGCCATCCGGCGAGCGCTCGTCGACGCCGGCGAGGAGAGCTTCGGGCGCTACGGCGTGCGGCGGACCAGCGTGGAGCAACTGGCCGAGGCGGCCGGCATCGCCAAGGGGACCTTCTACTCCTTCTTCGAGTCGAAGGAGCACCTGTGCATGGCCGTCTTCGAGCGCCTCGAGGACGCCCGGAGGGAGGAGATGGAGGCCATCCTGGCGAGGACGCCCGATCCGGCGCCGGCGCTCGAAGCGCTGATGCGCTACGCGCTCGAGCTGGTCGCCGGCGACTCCCTGCTCACGGCGCTCCGGCGCAGCGGCGAGCTCGGGCAGGTGGTGCGGCGCGTCGGTCGGGAGCGCTGGTCGCGCCACCTCGAGCGGGACCGGACCTTCATGGCCGAGCTCGTCGATCGGCTGCGCGCCATGGGTGCGCGCTGCCAGCTCGATCCCGACGTCATGGCGGGCACGATGCGCGCCGTGATCCTGCTGGGCTTCCACGAAGAGGAGATCGGCGCGGAGGTGTACGAGCCGGTCATCGAGCACATGGTGCGCTGGGTGGCGCAGGGGATCGCCGTTGGCCGCGCCGACGGGGAGGCGGCCGGGCCACGGTCCGGCCCGGAGGAGCGTCGCGACGGAGCCGCGGACTACCGGGGCGCGGAGCCGTGAGCCTCGCCTCCGCCCCCGAAGGACACGTGGTCCGGCCGGCCGCGGTTGGCGCCGACCCGGAGCCCGCCATCCGCACCCTCGGGCTCACCAAGCGCTACGCCGAGGTCACCGCCGTCGACGACCTCACCCTCACGGTGCGGCGCGGCGAGATCTACGGCTTCCTGGGGCGAAACGGCGCGGGCAAGACGACCACCATCCGGATGCTGCTGGGCCTGGTCCGCCCCACCCGCGGGCGCGTCTCGATCTTCGGTAAGGACGTGGCGCGCGAGCGCGTGGCGGCGGCCGCTATGGTCGGTAGCACGGTCGAGACCGCCACGGCGTATCCCAACCTGACCGTGCGGGAGAACCTCGAGATCCAGCGCCGGTCGACCGGCGCGTCGCGTCAGGCGATCGACCGGGCGGTCGCGGAGCTCGGCCTCGAGGAGGTCGCGCATCGGCGAGCCGGCCGGCTCTCGCTCGGCAACAAGCAACGCCTGGCGCTGGCCCGCGCCGTGCTCACCCGGCCGCGCCTGCTGGTGCTGGACGAGCCCGCCAACGGCCTGGATCCCGCCGGTATCGTGGAGATCCGCACGCTGCTGCGGCGGATGGCGAGGCAGGACGGCGCCACCGTGTTCGTCTCCAGCCACATGCTGGGTGAGGTGGCGCAGCTCGTGGACCGCATCGGCATCATCCACCGGGGGCGGCTCGTCGAGGAGATCGACGTCGCCGCCGGTGCTTCGACCGTTCGGCTGGAGCTTGCGGTGTCGGAGCTGGAGCGTGCCACGAAGGTGCTGGCGACGCAGCTGGGGATCGAGGCTCGCGTGGCGGGCGACGACCGCCTGGTGATCGACGGTGGCGCCGCCGCGGCCGCAGACGTGGCGCGCCTGCTCGTGGCCGAAGGGATCGAGCTGCACGCGCTCTGCCCCGTGCGCGACGACCTCGAGGCCCGGTTCCTGCGGTTGACGGGGGACGCCGCATGAAGCTGGGAACCGCGGTCCTCACGGAGCTGCTGAAGCTGCGGCGCGCTCGCGTCGTCTGGATCCTCGCGGCCGCCTACGCCCTGGCGCCCTTGATGGTCGGCCTCATGATGAGCGTGCTGCTCCACCCCGCGCTCGGCCACCGACTGGGGTTGCTGACGCTCAAGGCGCAGCTGACGGTGCCGGCGGCCAACTGGGCCACCTACCTCGGGCTGGTCGCCACCCTGTCCGCAGGCGGCCTGGTGGTCCTGGCGGTCGCGCAGGCGTTCGTGTTCGGGCGCGAGTACGCCGAGGGAACCGCCAAGGACATGCTGGCGCTGCCCGTGCCACGCGTCACCTTCCTGACGGCGAAGCTGGCGGTGTCGGCGCTGTGGTTCGTCGCCACGGCGGCGGCGGTCTACGCCGAGGCGCTCGTGGTGGGCGCCGTGCTGGGCCTGCCCGGCTACGCCCCCGGGCTGCTGGCCGCGACCTCGGTCCGGGTGGCGGCGACGGTGGCGGAGGTCGTGCTGGCCGGGTCGGTAGCCGCGCTGCTCGCCGTCGCCGGCCGCGGCTACCTCGCTCCCATCGGCGTCTCGATCCTGCTCCTGCTGATCGGCGACCTGTTCGCACACAGCGGCTGGGGGCCGTGGCTGCCGTGGTCGATGGTACTGCTGACCGCGGGCGCGGCGCCGGGGGCCGCCGTGCCGGGGCCGGCGTCGCTGGCGGTGCTGGCGGTCTTCTTCCTGGCGACGGCGGCGGCGACCTGGTGGGCGATGAGCCGGACCGATGTCTCCTAGGTGCGCCCCCGCTCGGGCGGCCCATGCCACGGATCGCCGCGAACCCCTGTCACCGAGGCTGCACACGAGCCGGCTTGTGCATACTATGTTCGCATATGCACATCGCGGCACCGTCCGGGTGCCGCTCCGTCCAGGCCCCGAAGGGACCCCGTGACCCAGGTACAACCCAGCATCGTCCTGACCAGCTTCACGTTCGAGGACGAGGCGCAGCGTACGACCTTCCGCCGCGAGCGTCTCGACCAGGCGGCGCACTTCCTGTTCCGCCACCTCGGACGTTACGGCGACCCGCTCGACCAGATCGTGCACTGCCTGCGCCGCGCCAGCGGCAGCGCCGCCACCGACGGCGGCACCGTGACGCTGGCGGAGCAGGACGGCGAGCTGATCGGCGCAGCCGTGACCAACGACACCCACATGAGCCGGTACACGCCGGAGAACCTGCTGGTCTACATCGCCACCCACGAGGAGCACCGCGGCCGCGGGATCGGCGCGGCGCTGCTGGAGCGCGTCCTCACCACCGTGGAGGGCAGCGTGGCGCTCCACGTCGAGCCGGACAACCCGGCCGCCCACCTCTACCGCAAGCTCGGCTTCACCCAGAAGTACCTCGAGATGCGGCTGGAGCGCTGAGATGGCGACACTGAGGCTCAACCGCGAGGCGCTGCGCACCAACTTCGAGGAGCTCGACCGCCGCATGGCCGGCCACGGCATGGCCTGGGGCGTCGTCACCAAGCTCCTGTGCGGTCACCCGCTGTTCCTTCGCGAGGTCCTGGAGCTGGGGCCGTCCCACGTGATGGACGCCCGCACCAGCAACCTCCGCACCGTCAAGGAGATCGACCCGGAGGTGCGGACCGCCTACATCAAGCCGCCCGCCCCCGGCAACGCCGACGAGGTGGTGCGGTGGGCCGACATCAGCTTCAACACCGAGCTGAGGACGCTGGCCGCGCTGGACGCCGAGGCTGCGCGTCAGGGCGTCACCCACGGCGTTGTGGTGATGGTGGAGATGGGCGACCTGCGCGAGGGCGTGGCGGGTGCACGGCTCTTCGACTTCCTCGAGCGGACCCTCCGCTTCGAGCATCTGAGGCTGCAGGGGCTGGGGACCAACTTCAACTGCCTCAACGGCACCGTCCCCAGCGAGGGCAAGCTGCGGCGCCTGGGGTGGATGCGCGAGCGCGCCGAGCGCCGCTTCGGCATCCGCCTTCCGTGGCTGTCGGGCGGCACCTCGGTGGCGCTGCCGATGCTCTTCCAGGGCCGCATCCCCGAGGACGTCACCCATTTCCGGGTGGGCGAGGGCCTGTTCTTCGGGCGCGACCTGCTCACCGGGGAGCGCTTCGGGGGGATGCGCGACGACGTCTTCCGGCTCGAGACGGAGGTCATCGAGGTGGCGGACAAGCCGAACGCACCCTCTGGACCCTTCGGCCGGAGCCCCTTCGGGCACGTTCCCGAGACGGCCGACGACCCCACGGGCACCTCGCGCCGGGCGTTGCTCGACCTGGGGTGGCTCGACCTGCAGCCGGAGTTCCTGACGCCCGTGGACGAGGGCGTGGAGATCGTCGACCTGTCGAGCGACATCACCGTGGTCGACGTGAGCAAGCGGGCCCAGCCCACGCGCGTGGGCGAGCGGCTGCGCTTCAGGTTGCGCTACATGGGCGCGCTCAAGCTGCTGAACTCCTCCTACGTGGACAAGGTCGTCGTGGACGAGTCGGTCGCGGGCATGGCGGCCCCGGGCAAGGCGGCCCCGGGCAAGGCGGCCCCGGCGGACGAGCCGGTCGGCGCCCGCGAGCGGGCCTCCGGCTGAGACCAAGACCCGGCGGGCGCCCAGGCCGCGCCGCAGCGGGCTCCGTAACCGCTCCGCGCTTGTCGCGGGAGCCCGCCCGACCGTAGACTCTCGGCATCGGAAACGACACCGCGCGGCACCGTGCCTTCGTCTTCGCGGCCCTCCCACTCCTGGAAGGCGAGCCGTGATCCCGCCCCTGCTCCGGCGCTTGCCCGACTTCCGGCGTTTCTGGACGGGCCAGACCGTTTCGCTCTTCGGTGACCAGGTCTCGCTCATCGCCCTGCCGCTCGTCGGCGTCCTGGCGTTGCGTGTCGGCGCCGCCGAGATGGGTGTCCTGACGGCCGCCATCCTGGCGCCGAACCTGCTGTTCTCGCTCTTCTTCGGCGACCTCATCGACCGCCGTGGCCGACGCCGCCAGGCGATGATCGCGGCCGACCTGGGCAGGGCGGCGTTGCTGGCTTCGATCCCGGTGGCCTACGCCCTGGGCGCGCTGACGTTCGGTCAGCTCGTGGTGGTCGGCTTCCTGACGGGCACCCTCAGCGTACTGTTCGGGGTCTCGTGGTCGACGTTGTTCGCCTCGATCGTGCCGCGCGAGTCCTACGTCGAGGCGAACCAGCTGCTGCACGGCAGCCGCGCCTTCTCCCTGGTCGCCGGGCCGAGCGTCGGGGGCGTGCTGGTGCAGGCCCTCTCCGCCCCGTTCGCCGTCGTGGCCGACGCGCTCTCCTTCGTGGTGTCGGCGCTCTTCCTCGGCCGTATCGCCGCGCCCGAGCCGCCGACGGAGCAAGGCCCACGCGGCCAGCTCGTAGCCGGTGCCCGCTTCATCCGGCGCACGCCCCTGCTCCTCGCCGCCCTGGCCTCGACCGCCACCATCAACTTCTTCAACTTCGGCTTCCAGGCGCTCTTCGTCCTCTACGCCACGCGTGAGCTGCACGTCAGGCCGGGCACGCTCGGGATCGTCCTGGGGGCCGGCGCGGCCGGCGCCGTGGTGGGATCGCTGGTGACCGGCCGGGTGGCGGTGCGCCTCGGCATCGGCCCCGCCTTCATGTTGGGGACCCTGCTCTTCCCGGCGCCGCTGCTGCTCGTCCCCCTCGCGGCCGGCCCGCACACGCTGGTGCTGGCGATGCTGTTCGCTGCCCAGTTCGGCGCGGGCTTCGGGCTGATGCTGCTCGACATCGCGGGCGGCTCGATCCGGCTGGCCCTCATCCCCGACCGGCTGCGGGCGCGCGTCATGGGCGCGTTCATGGTGGTCAACTACGGCGTGCGGCCGATCGGCTCCTTGCTCGCGGGCGCGCTCGCCGCCTCGCTCGGGTTGCGGCCCACCCTGTGGATCGCCACGAGCGGGGCGCTGCTCGGCGTCCTGATCCTGTTGCCGTCGCCGGCGCCGCGGCTGCGCACGCTGCCGGACACCGCCGAGTAGCACACTCGGCCGCGCCACGCCGAGCGGCGCGGCGTGCGGGTTCTCGGGGCCGCTTCGGGTGCGTCGTCCGTCGAACTCCTACGCAGGACGTACGGCCTGGGCCGATCATGGAGGTGGACAGGGGCAGCGAGGAGGAGGTGCGAGCGCATGCGCGAGCTCCTCGAACCGGGGGTGGCCAGGGCCGAGTGGTGGCGGCGCCTGGCGGACGGGCGTATCCAGTGCACGCTCTGCCCGCGTGGGTGCCGGCTGCGCCCGGGACAGCGCGGCTTCTGCTTCGTGCGGGTCGCCCGCGAGGACGGCATGGAGCTGCGGAGCTACGGGCGTACCTCCGGGATGGCGGTCGACCCGATCGAGAAGAAGCCGCTCTTCCACGTCCTCCCCGGGGCGTCGCTGCTGTCGTTCGGCACCATCGGCTGCAACCTGGGGTGCCGCTACTGCCAGAACTGGCACGTGTCTCGCGCGAGAGACGAGCGGTTGCTGGGGGTGCGCGCCTCCCCCGAGGCGGTGGCGAGAACGGCGGAGCGCTGCGGTTGCTCAGGGGTCGCGTTCACCTACAACGACCCCGTCGTGTTCGCCGAGTACGCCATCGATTGTGCCGCCCAGGCCCACGAGCGCGGGCTGCTGTCGGTGGCGGTGACGGCCGGCAGCATCCTTTCGCCCGCGAGGGAGGCGTTCTTCGGAGCGATGGACGCCGCCAACGTCGACCTCAAGGCGCTCGATCCCTCGTTCTATCGCCGTCTCTGCCTTGGTGAGCTGGAGCCCGTGCAGGACACGTTGCGCTGGCTGCACGAGGAGACCGACGTCTGGCTCGAGGTGACCCACCTGCTCATCCCCGGGTTCAACGACGCTCCGGAGGACGTGGAGCGACTCGTCGCCTGGTTCGCCGAGACCCTCGGCGCGGACGTGCCGCTGCACCTCACCGCCTTCCGACCCGCCTACCGGATGCGTGACGTGCCGCCGACACCTGCTGCCACGCTGCGCCGTGCCCGGCGCCAGGCGCGCGGGGCCGGGCTCCGCTACGCCTACGTGGGCAACGTTGTCGATCTCGAGGGGGAGGCGACGGTCTGTCCCAGCTGCGGGGCCGCCGTCGTCCGGCGCTGGGGGTACACGGCGGACCGTCGTGGCCTCGACGCGTCCGGCCGCTGTCGCGTCTGCGGCACGTCCATCCCCGGCCGCTTCGCGTTGCCGCCTCGAACGTCGGGCGCGCGGCGGGCGGCGGCCGAGGGGGACCATCGGGGCACGTGACGACGCCTCGAGGCCAGGGTTCCCGGACGCTGCCGCCGGAGGGCGTCGGCTCCGCGCCGATCGTCCACCGGCACGACGTCACGTCGGATGCGTCTGCGGTTGCGTCGGACTTCCACGGACAGCCCGGTCGGAAACCCGCCGACCCCGGCACCGGCGCCAGCCGCTATCCAGAGTCTGGACGCGTCGGCCGCCTGCGGGCGCGCCGCGCTGGAAGGGGTACGCCATGAGCCTGGCACGGAGAACGTATGGACGGGTCGCTGCGCTGGTGGTCCTGGCCGTCTGCGCGCTCGCGGCCTCGCAGGGTGTGCCGGGTGGAAGCGTGCAAGCGCCCGGCGTGGTGGTCGGCGGCAGCTACGAGGTGACCTCCGGGCAGACCGTCGTCGGCGATCTCACCGCGGTGGGGGCCACCGTCGTCATCGAACCCGGCGGGACGCTGGAGGGGCACCTGATCACGATCGGCGGGAGCACCGTCGTCGACGGCCTGGTGACCGGCGACGTGCACGCCTACGGCGGCGCCCTCACGCTCGGCGCCGCCTCGCGCGTGCGGGGTGACGTGGGTGCGTTCTACGCGGCCTTCGAGCCCGTACCGGGATCGGTCGTGGAGGGTACGACCGAGGCCGGCAACGAGCCGCCGGTGCAGTTCTCGCTGCCGGAGAACATCCGGGTCCCGACCGACGTGGCCACGCGCGTGGCGGTATCGAGGAACCCCGCCGACGGCGTGCTGCGCTCGATCGGCCTGGGGCTGGTGGCGGCGCTGTTGATGGCGGCCATCCCGCTGCGGGTGGGGCGCGTGCGCGACACCATGCTGCGCCGCCCGGGCCGAGCCGGCCTGGATGGCCTGCTCACGTTGCTGGTGGTGCTGATCCTGCTGGTGCTCGTGGCGCTGACCATCATCGGCATCCCGCTGGCGATCGTAGGCGGCATGGCGCTCTACGCGACCGTGCTCTTCGGCTGGATCGCACTGGGGGACGCCGTGGGCAGCTACCTCGCGACGAGCTTCAAGCAGACCTGGTCGCCTCCGCTGCGCGCGGGCATCGGCGTGTTCTCGCTCTCGCTGGCGCTGCTCATCCTCAACGTCATCCCGGTGCTCGGCGCGCTGCTCGGCTTCCTGCTGGGGCTGGTGGCGTTGGGGGCCGTGCGCATGACCCGCTTCGGGGCCCGTGAGCCCCGGCGGCGGACGCCCGCGGCCCCCACCCCTCAGGGCGGATAGCTCAGGAGGAGCACGTCATCGGCGCCGCCGGGGGGCCTGCCGGTCTGACCGGCCGCCGGGAGGATGCCGCTGGTGGTGACGTAGGCGTTGCCGGCGCGGTCGACGGCCAGCCCGACCTCCTTCTCCATGCTGCTGGCGCCGAACTCGTGCAGTCCCACGATCTGCCCCTGACGGTCGAACCGGGCGGTATAGGCGTGCCAGGCGCCGACGGTCCCCGAGGGCCCGAGCTGATCCAGGTTCGTCCAGCCGCCGAGCAGGACGTTCCCGGCCGGCTCGACGGCGACCGCGTAGCCGAACACCACGCCGTCGTTGCCGAACTGCCGGAGCCAGCTCAGGTTGCCGTTGGCGTCGAAGCGCGCCAGGTAGCCGTCGAGGTTGCCGCTGTTGGCGTTGCCGGGCAGGCTCCCGTAGGTGTAGCCCGTTACGTAGCTGGCGCCGTCGGGCCCGGCCGCGAGGGCGTAGGCGTAGTCGGCCTCCTCGCTCCCGAACTGCCGGAGCCAGACGCGGGTGCCGTTGCCGTCGAACTTGGCGACGAAGCCGTCGCTCTGCCCCCGGGCGTGGTTGGTGGGTAGCGCGCCCTGCGTCACGCCCGTGGCCAGCACGTTGCCCTCGGCGTCGGTGGCGACGCCATTGATCCGGTCGCTGCCGGCGCTACCGAACTGGCGCAGCCACACCAGGTCGCCGCTGGCGTCGTACTTGGCGAGGAAAGCGTCGCCGTCCCCGCCGGCGCTGACGTTCTCCGGCAACGTCCCATTGGTGTCCCCGCCCACGAACACGTTGCCGCTGGCGTCCACCGCCACGCCACGAGCGTAGTCGGCGCCGGTGGTGCCGAACTGGCGCAGCCACAGGAGCGACCCGTCGGGCCCCAGCTTGGCGAGGAAGGCGTCGCCGGCCCCGACGCTGCTGCCCTCGGGCATGCGGCCGTTGGTGTAGCCGCTGACGTAGGCGTTGCGCTGCGCGTCGAGGGCCACGGCGGTGGCCCGGTCGGCGCCCTTGCCGCCGAACTGCCGCAGCCAGCGCTGCGCGCCGGTGTCGTCGAAGGCGGCGACGAACACGTCGCTTCCACCCGCGCTGGTCTGGCCGGGGAAGCTGCCGTCGGTGTATCCGGCGATGACACCACCGCCGCCGGGCGCGGCCGCGACACCGGTGGCGTGGTCCGCGACATCGGTTCCGAAGCGCGCGGTCCACCGTGGGGACGGGCCGGCCCCATCGGCGTGCGCCACGGACGCCGAGCCGAGGAGAAGCATGGCGGCGCCAAAGAAGCGGGTGAGGGCGTTGAACCGTCGCATCGAGCCTCCTGATCGGTGCGCACCGGGTTCGCCCGCAGAGGTTCCGCGGGGCGGGATCCGATGGCGACGAACGAGCGTGTGCCGACCAATCGACCCGGGCGGGAAGGGGCGGGCGCCGCCGCTGCGTCAGGCCCATCGGGTCGACCTTCCGGACGTCCCCCGTCGGAATTCCACCGACCCGTACGGCGCCCTCGACCTGCATGCTCCCCTTGACGGGCGCCCAGGCGCCGGCTTGGAGAGTCGCTTGATCGCCGCACTCATGTGGACGGGCATCGTTCTGGGAGCGCTGTTGGCGCTGCTGGTACTGCTGGTGGCCCTGTTCCTGCTGGTGCCCGTGGAGCTGGAGGGGGCCTGGACCGAGGAGCGGCAAGGCGCCGGGCTAGCGGGCCCGGGGCTGCGGGTTCGGTTCGACGCCGCCGAGGGGACGGTGGCGCTGCGCGTGCTCGGGATCCGGCTGGGACCGTGGCGCACGCAAGGGGGTGAGCGACCCGCCCGGCGCAAGCCTCGCCGGCGCCGCAAGCGGCAGCGGAAGGAGGGGCGGAAGGGGCCGTCGGTCTCGCCGCGCAAGCTGTGGCAGGAGCGCCGCCGGATCGTGTCGGCCCTGCGCGCCTTCCTGCGAAGGTTGCGATTGCGCCGGTTCGCCGCCAGCGTCGTCATCGCCAGCCCCGACCCGGCGTGGACGGGTTGGGCGGCGGGGATGGCCTATGCGGGCCGCGGTGCGCTGCCCGCGCAGCTGCGCGCCGGCCTCCGGTTGCGGCCGGACTTCGAGAGCGAGGTGCCGCGCGTGGGGGCGGAGGCGGCGATCCGCCTGCAGCCCCTGGCCATCGCGGTGCTGGCCCTCCGGTTGTGGCTCGTCGTGCGTCGTGCGCGCCGGCCCCGACCGAAGCAGGGCGAAGGTGGGCAACGAGGTCAACCCGCCCGTGAGGCGGGAGGAAGGAACGGAGCACCATGAGCGTACAGGACCTCTTGAAGACGCTGGTCGACGAGATCGGCACCCTGGCGAGGACGGAGACGGTCGTCGGCGAAGCGCTCCAGCTCGGCGAGCACACCGTCATCCCGATCTCCCGCGTCTCGGTCGGCGTCGGTGGCGGCAGCGGCGAGGGTGAGGGCAGTGACCCCACCAAGGGTGGGGGGAAGGGCACCGGTGGTGGGGGCGGGGGCGGCGTCAGGGTGGAGCCCGCGGCCTTCATCGTGGTGAAGGGGGGCGAGCTGTCCATCCTGGCCGCGCCTGGCAAGAAGGGCGCGCTGGGTGACCTGTTCGAGCACATGCCCGACCTGGTCGCCAAGATCACGGCGGCGCAGGGAGGCAAGGGCGGCAAGGGCGCGAAGGGTGCGGCGGCCGCGAAGGTGGAGGAGCCCGAGCCGGAGCCCTGAGCCCTGAGGGGGCGTCACCAAGGCGGGCGGGGGCGGCCCGGCCGAGCGGGTTTGCCGCCGACGACCCCACAAGGACGTTCGCCCCTGTTCGCCCCGCACCGCGATGCCCCACCATGCCGCATGGTCGTGCTGTCGGGTTCGGACCAGCAGGGCACGCACGCGGCCACGGACGCATCGCCAGGCGCGATCGGGCTGGGGGGCTCCCGATGAGCGAGCGGCGTGTGCCGTCGTCTGTGGTCTCGCCGCACCGGCGCAACTCGGGCGCCTTCGTGGTGCTCTACCTGGGGCTCCTGCTGCTGCTCCTCGTGGAGCAGTTCGTGGTGCACGTGCCGCCCGTCGGCTACATCGACGTGGCGCTCCTGTTCGTGGTGGTCAACGTGGTGCTCGGGCTCGAGCGCGCCCGCGCGGCCTTGCGGGCGCACGGCACCCTGCGTAGCGCCGTGCTCGGCGTACTGCCGGTCGCCGCCTTCAGCACCGCGGTCGGCGCCCTCATCGTGATCGCCTCGGACTCGGAGCCCACCGTCTTCGCCACGGTGGTCGGCGGCCTGGCCTTCCTGGTCCTGTTCGTGTGTGCCACCGCCGGCGTGCAGTACCTGTCCCAGCACCGGCGGGGCCGCTCCAACCACCCCTAGCCGCCCCTACCGGGGCCGCGCCCGGTGCGGCTCCTCCGACGGTCCCGAGTTGACCGGTCGGTCAGTCCGCCATATCATGCACGGAGTCTTTCATGGGACTCCTGCGTTATGCCTTCACCCGCGTCTTGCTGACCATCCCCATGGTCCTCATCCTGCTGACCGTGGTGTTCCTGGTCCTGCACGTCATGCCCGGCAACCCCGTGCTGGTCATCCTGGGGGGCCGCAACGTACCGGTCGCGCTGATCAAGGAGTACGAGCACCGGCTCGGCTTCGACCAGCCGATCTACGTCCAGTACCTCAAGTACCTGTGGGGCGTCGTCCACGGCAACCTCGGCGAGTCGTTCTCGACGGGCATGTCGGTCAGCTCGCAGATCGCCCTGCACCTGCCGGCGACGCTCGAGCTCTCCTTCTCCGGCCTGTTCATCGCCGCCCTCATCGGCGTGTCCACCGGCGTCTGGGCCGCCCTCCGGCAGGGTGGGGTCATTGACCAGGTGCTGCGCTTCACGCACATCGGCACCTACGCCATCCCCATCTTCTGGAGCGGCCTGATGCTGCAGATGGTCTTCGGCATCTTCCTGAAGTGGCTGCCGACCGGGTTGCAGCTCAATCCCGTGGCCGCGGCGTTCTTCCAGCCGATCACCGGCTTCGTGGTGCTGGACACGCTGCTGCACGGCAACTTCGCGCTGTTCGGCCAAGCGCTGCTGCACCTGCTGCTGCCCGCCTTCACGCTGGGCCTGGCGCTCTCGGGGCTGGTGGGCCGGGTGACGCGTGCCAGCCTGATCGAGGTGCTCGACCTCGACTACGTGCGCACCGCCCGGGCCAAGGGCCTGCCGGCGCGCCTGATGGTGCTGAAGCACGCGCTGCGCAACGCCATGATCCCGATCATCACGGTCGTGGGCATCCAGTTCGCCATCCTCATGGGCGGCGCGGTGCTGACCGAGGCGGTCTTCAGCTGGCCGGGCATCGGTAGCTTCCTGCTGCAGAGCATCAAGGCGCGGGACTTCAACGCCATCCAGGGGACGGTCGTCGTCATCGCCGTCCTCATCGCCACCGTCAACCTGATCGTGGACCTGTTCTATGCCCTGGTCGATCCCCGCGTGAGGTTCAGCTGATGGTTGACGCGCCCAACGGTAGCCGTGTGGCCGTGGCGCCGCTGGCGGCCTGGCTGGGCCGCAGGCGGGTGCTGGTGGCCGGCATCATCCTCGTTGGGCTGGTCCTGCTGGTGACGCTGCTGGCGCCGTGGATCGCCCCCTACAGCGCGACCGCCCCCGGGGCCGATCGGCTGGCGGCGCCGGGCGCCGCCCACTGGTTCGGCACCGACCAGCTCCGCCGCGACGTGCTGTCGCGCGTGATCCACGGCGGGCGCATCCCGCTCGAGGTGGCCTTCACGTCGACCGTGCTGTCGCTGATGATCGGCGCCGCTCTGGGCTGGCTGTCGGGCTACGCCGGCGGGCGTCTGGACCGCACCCTGTCGCTGATCATGGACGCGCTCTACTCCTTCCCGGCGCTGATCCTGGCCATCACCATCGTGGCCATGCTCGGCCCGGGCGTGTTCAACATGGTCGCCGCCATCGCCATCGTCTACATCCCGACCTACTTCCGGGTCGCCCGCGGACAGACGCTGAAGGTCCGCGAGGAGGCCTACGTCGAAGCGGCCCAGGCGCTCGGCGCGCGCGGGGTACGCGTGCTCCGCTTCCACATCGCGCCCAACACGCTGACGGCCATCATGGCGATCGTGTCGTTCAACATCGCCGACGCCATCCTCACCGAAGCGGGGCTGGCCTTCCTCGGCTTCGGTCTGCCGCCGCCCACACCCGACTGGGGCTTCGACATCCAGAACGGTCAGGCCTTCCTGCAGTCGGGCTACTGGTGGCTCATCACCTTCCCCGGCCTCGCCATCGTCGTCACGTCGCTGGGCTTCAACCTGCTCGGCGAAGGGATCGGCGAGGCGATAGGGCCGCAAGGCTGAGCGCGCATGAGGCCCGGTCGGCACACCCCCTGCCGCCACCGGAGCTGAGAGCGCCCTCAGAGTCCCATGAATCCAATGAAGCGAGCTGTCACAATGGGGGTCCCCGGAAGGAGGCACATTTCTCATGCGATTTCGCTGGTTCCTGACGCTGCTCATCGCAGCGACCGGTCTCGCCTTCGCCCAGAACGGCGTGCTGACGATCGGAACGACCGATTCGGTGACCGAGCTGTCGCCGGCCAACTCCTACGACTTCTTCACCTGGAACGTGCTGGCGCAGACGGCCCAGGGTCTGGTCAAGCTGAAGCCGGGCGGCACGCAGATCGAGCCCTCGCTGGCGACGTCCTGGGACATCTCCAGTGACGGCCTGACCTACACCTTCCACCTGCGCCAGGGCGTGACGTTCACCGACGGCTCGCCCATGAACGCCCAGGCGGTGAAGTGGTCGTTCGATCGGGCGCTCAAGCTCGACGGGCCCAAGGGCGCGGTCGGCCTGATCAAGGGGGACATCAAGAGCATCGCCACCCCCGACGCGAACACCGTGGTGTTCACGCTCAACCAGCCCGACGCCACGTTCCTGGCCCGGCTGGCGCCGCCCATCAGCCCGGTGATGATCATGTCGCCCAAGAGCACGCCGGCCGACAGCTTCGCCAAGGGCAAGTACGCGGGCACCGGCCCCTACAAGCTGGTGTCGTACGTCCCCAACCAGCGTGTGGTGCTGGAAGCGTACAAGGGCTACTGGGGCGCCCAGCCCAAGGAGCCTCGCGTCATCTACAACATGTACTCCGACGCGTCGGCGCTGCGCTCGGCCCTGCAGTCCGGTGCCATCGACATCGGCTACCGGAGCTTCAACCCGCAGGACATCACCAGCCTGGCGAAGGACTCGAGCTACAAGGAGATCAAGCCCTCCGGCTCGCTCAGCATCCGCTACCTGCTGTTCAACGTGACGCAGAAGCCGTTCGACAACGTCGACGTGCGGCGCGCCATCTCCTATGCCGTCGACCGTCAGGCGATCGTGAACGACGTCTTCTCCGGCATCAACAAGCCGCTGTACTCGATGGTGCCTCCGGGCATGTGGAGCAGCAAGGACGTCTTCCCGCAGCGTGACCTCGCGAAGGCGAAGCAGCTCCTGCAGCAGGCGGGCTACAGCGCTTCGAACCCGCTCGACATCACCCTGTGGTACCCCACCGGCCACTACGGCTCGACCGAGCCCGACGTGGCGGCGGTGCTCAAGACCAGCCTCGAGCAGACCGGCATGATCAAGCTCAAGCTGTCGGCGCTCGACTGGGGCACCTACACCACCCGCATGTCGCAGGGCGCGCTGGGCTTCTTCACGCTCGGCTGGTACCCCGACTTCATCGACCCCGACAACTTCCTGGCCCCCTGGCTGGTCGACTCGACCCAGAGCCTGGGCACCTTCTGGGACAAGGCGCCCGACTTCTCCAAGTACCAGGACCTCATCAAGAAGGCGCGCGAGTCCACCAAGCAGGACGTGCGGGCCACCTACTACGAGCAGGTCCAGCAGCTGAGCGCCACCGACGTGCCCTTCATCCCGTTGTGGCAGAACTTCGGTCAGCTCATCGCCTTCACCAAGCCCAACGTGTCGGGCATGGTGATCGACCCGGCCGGCAACTGGCTGGTGGACACCGTCTC
>JARRMM010000016.1:16871-43891 GCA_037386005.1 Deinococcales bacterium
GTGTAGGCGTGCGGACGACGGGGAGGTCGGAAACCCACCGACCCCGCGTCACTGCCGTTCCCGCATCGTGGCCCCATCGCGGACCCCGGCGCGAGGAGGTGGTGCGATGCAGGTTCCCCCCGAGTTTCTCGGCCCCTTCATCGGCTCGAACGTGGTGGCGGTGCTGCTGGTGCTGGTCGCCTGGTGGCGACCCACCTGGGCCCGCTGGACCTTCTCGGTGGTGTTCCTGGCCGCCGGCGTCTTCAACGCTCTGACGGTGCGCGGCGAGCCCGAGGCCTACACCAGCTACGCGCAGTGGGCCCTGCTGGACGCCTACCGGAACTTCATCCAGGGCAGCTTCAGCGAGCACACCGCGGCCTTCGTGACCGTCATCGCCGCGGGGCAACTCCTGGTCGGAGCGCTGCTGGCGCTGCCGCGCCCGTGGCGGGACGCCGGGCTCGCCGGGGCGATCGTCTTCCTGCTGGCCATCGCGCCGCTGGGTGCCGGCTCCGCCTTCCCCGCGACCGTCGTCATGGCGCTGGCGGTGGTGCTGATCGCATGGAGCGCACCGACCGGGCGCGAGCGAGGACGGCCGTCCCCAACATGAGAACGGCGCCCGGCCGATTGGTCACGACGACGTTGGCGGCCTGCAGACCCTTCTTCCCCTGCTCGACATCGAAGTCGACTTCGTCACCCTCGTTCAGGTTCCGGAAGCCTTCCCCCTGGATGGCCGAGAAGTGGACGAAGACGTCGGGCCCCCCGTCCCCCTGCTCGATGAAGCCGTAGCCCTTTTCAGCGCTGAACCACTTGACTCTTCCGCTTGCCATGTTTCCTACCTTCACTCACTGCCTCGTTGACCGAGGCTCTACAGATTTCCGGGCCCAGGGCCCGCGTTACGAAAAATCTTCACAGAATTTTCGGAACGGCATCAGTCTACGCGATGCACGCGAGAAACACAAGTCTCGCACGCGACCGCGCGCTTCGACGGACGCCGCTAGGCTAGGCAACTTCCGAAGGATCGCCGGGTCCGGGGAGCGCCCAGCCCTCCGGCAGTGCGCGTCGGACCTCGTCGAGGGCGGGCTGGGCCGCCGTGCCGCCGCTTGCGCGCGTGGACAGCGAGCCGCAGGCGGTCGCCAGCGTGAGGCTGGCGAGCAGCGACCAGCCGCGCGTCCATCCGTAGAGGAAGCCGGCGTCGAAGGAATCGCCGGCGCCGGTGGTGTCGACGACCTCGATGGGGAGCGCTCGCCGGCGGGCCCGGTCGTCACCCCTTCGTGCCTCGCCTCCGGCGGGACCGAGCTTGGCGGCCACGGTGTCGACCTTGTCGGCGAGGACGTCGAGCGCCTCGCCCAGCGTCTGCGCGCCGCTGAGGCGCAGGGCCTCGGTCTCGTTGGGGAGCAGCACGTCGACGTGGGGCAGGACCTCGTCGAGGCCGCCGTCCCAGGTGCCGGCGGGGTCGTAGTTGGTGTCGAGCGAGGTGGTGAGGCCGAGCGCCTTGGCGCGTTCGAACAGGGCGGGCGCGCCGGGCCGGAGCGCGTCGAGCAGGAAGTAGCTCCCGACGTGGAGGTGGCCACTCGCCCGCAGAAGGTCCTCTGGCACCTCCTCGGCGCGCAGCGCCGGAATGGCGCCCGGGAAGGTGAGGATGGCGCGGTCGTGCGGCCGCGAGAGGATGACGCTGACGCCGGTGCGCAGCTCGCGATGGACGCGGCAGGCGCCCACGTCGACGCCGCGCGCGGCCATGGCGTCCACCATGAAGCGGCCCAAGGGGTCGTCCCCCACGACCCCCACGAAGGCGGTCCGCAAGCCCAGCCGGGCCGCCCCGCACGCCAGGATGGCCGACGACGAGCCGATCTCGAGGGCCGCGTCGTCGACCAGCTTCTCGGCCTGGCCGAAGCCGGGCTCGAGGTCCGCGCCGCGCAGGATGAGGTCGGGGTTCACCTCGCCGACCACCAGCAGGTCGTACCTCAAGACGTCGTCCTCCGGTGGTGCCTGTGGCGGCGGACCGAGGCGCCCGCCGCCACAGGCCGATGGGCTCAGTCGTGCAGCGTCACACCGCCGGCCGTCTTGCCGGCCATGAAGGCGGCGATGGAGTCCGCCGCCTGCTGGGGCGACTGCATGCCGAGCAGCGCACGCTGCACGGCGACGATGGTGGTCTGGACGAGCTCGTCGTACCACTCCACCTGCGGCAGCGGCCGCGCCATCGCCGACTGCGCGCCGAACTGCTTCCAGTACGGGTACTTCTCGAGCAGCGCCGGATCGTTGTAGAGAGCGGTGAACAGCGGCAGGCTGCCGAGCTTCTCGGCCCGCTCGCGATCGCGCTCGGGCGAGATCATGTACTGGATGTACTGCCAGGCAGCATCCTTGTTCTTCGACGCCTTGGGGATGGCGAAGGCCTCGGGCAGCGTGAGCGTAGCCTGCGTGTCGCCGGCGGCGGGGAGCCACTCGGCCGCCTGCACCTGGCCGACCACCTTCGAGCGCTGGGGGTCGTCGGCGTAGTTCTGCGTGACCGGCGGGCCCTGGAAGAAGAACGCGGCGTTGCCGGCGTAGAGCAGGTCGGCGGCGGCCTCCTGCGACAGCGTCACGCTGGAGGGGTTGACGATCTTGTCGGTCTTCAGCATGTCGACCATGAAGGTGAGCGCCTTGACCGCCTGCGGCTTGTTGATGGTGATGGTGCCGTCGGCGGTGAAGTAGTCGGTGCCGAAGCTGTAGAGGTAGAAGGCGAAGGAGTTGGCGAGCGCCCACTCCTGGTTCCAGTACTCGGTGACGGGATACTCGACGATGCCCTTGTCCTGGAGCGCCTTGCTGTCGGCCACCACCTCGTCCCAGGTCTTCGGTGGCGTAGCGATGCCGGCCTGGTCGAGCATGGCCTTGTTGTAGAAGAAGAAGCGGGTGTCGTTGTTCCAGGGGATGCCGAGGACCTGGCCGTTCTTGGTGAAGGTAGCGAGCAGCCCGGGCAGCAGCGAGTCGAGGTAGGCCTGGTCGGCGTAGGCGTTGAGCGGCTCGACCCAGTCGGCCGACTCGAACTTGGCGACCCAGCCGTTGTCGAACTCGATCACGTCGTAGGTGCCGCCGCCGGCGGCAAGGTCGGTGAGGACCTTGTTGGCGACCTCGTCCCACGACATCTGGATGAACTCGACGGTGATGCCGCTCGCCTGCTCGAACTGGCGCGTCTGCGCCTCCCACAGGCCGACGAGGTCCATCTCGTGGCGGGGCATGATGACGGTGATCTTCTGCGCCAGCGCCGGGCCGGCGAGCAGCAGCGCTGCGGCCAGCGCAGCGACGAGTCGTCGAATGGTGCGTGGAACCATGGCTTCACCCTCCTAAGGTGGTTCGTTCATGGTGGTGTCTCGCGTGTCTCGGTCGTGCGGTGATCCCTGGGGCGGTGCCTCCCTTCGTCGTGTGCGGCCCGAGCGGTCGCGCCGGGCCGGTCGCGCAGGATCGGGCGCGCCTAGCCCTTGACCGCTCCCGCTGTGAGGCCCTGGATGATGTAGCGCTGGAAGAAGAGTGCCAGCAGGACGGGGGGCAGCGAGGTGAGCACCCCTGCGGTCGCCATGGCCACATAGTCGACCCCCACCTTGCTCGAGAACTCGGCGACGATCACGCTGAGCGTCTTGGAGTGCAGCGTCGAGCTCAGGATGAAGGCCGTGAAGAACTCGTTCCAGGCGATGATGAAGGCGAACAGCCCGCTGGCGGCCAGCCCCGAGCTCGACAGCGGCATCACCACCCGGAACAGCGCGCCCGCGCGCGTGCAGCCGTCGACCCGGGCGGCGTCCTCGAGGCTCGCGGGGATGCCGTCGAAGTATCCCTTCAGGATCCAGGTGATGAGCGGCAGGATGATGGCGATGTCGGCCAGCATCAGCGCGAACACCGTGTCGAGCAGGCCGATGCTGCGGAACACGATGTACATGGGGATGATGATCACCACGGTGGGCAGCAGCTGGGTGGCCAGCATGGTCGCCAGGAACGGGCCCTTGAGCCGGAACCGCAGCCGGCTCACCGCGTACGCCGCCAGCGAGCCCGCCAACAGCGAGAGCAGCGTGGCCATGCCCGCCACCAGGACGCTGTTGACGGCGCCGGCGCGCACGCTGCGGTGGACGCTGGTGCTGCTCCCGCCGCCGACGAAGATGTCGACGTAGTTGGACAGGTTGAGGTGGTCCGGAAGCCACTGCAGCGGTTTCGACGTGAGCGCGGCGCGCGTCGACACGCTCGAGATGACCAGCCAGGCGAACGGCGCCAGCACCCACACCACCACCGCGATCACCGCCAGGTAGAGCACGGCGCGGCCGAGCAGGCGGCGCCTGCGCCTGCGCGCGCGGCCCGGCCAGGTCGCCGGAGGGCGCACGCTGGCGGCGGGGGTCGGCGCGCCGTTCACTCCGCCACCTCGCGCGGCGCGATCAGGCGTACGTAGAAGAACGCGATCACCAGCGACAGCAGCACGATGATGAAGGCCATGGCGGCGCCGTAGCCGAACTTCAGGAACTTGAAGGTGGTCAGGTAGGTGTAGAAGGTGGCGACGTTGGTGGCGTTGGCCGGGCCGCCGCCGGTCATCACGTAGATGAGGTCGAACTCCTTGAGCGCCCACACCGTCTTGACCACCATGGTCACGGCGATGACCGGCCGCAGGCTGGGGAAGGTGACGGCCCAGAAGCGTCGCCAGGCGTTGGCGCCGTCGACCCGGGCGGCCTCGTAGAGCTCCTGCGGGATGGTCTGCAGGGCGGCGAGCAGCAGGATGACGGCGACCGGCGTCTCCTTCCAGATGTTGGCCAGGATCACGAAGTGGAAGGCGGTCGAGGGGTAGCCGAGCCAGATGCGGTAGTGGTCGATCAGCCCGACCTGCTGCAGCAGCGCGTTGAGGGCGCCGTAGTTGGCGTTGAGGATCCACTTCCACATCACCCCGTTGACGATGTAGGGCATCGCCCAGGGCAGGATGATGATGCCGCGCACGAAGCCGCGTCCGACGAAGCGCTGGTCGAGCAGCAGCGCGATGAGCAGGCCCAGCGTCGTCTCGACCGGGACGGTGATCAGGGCGAAGTAGAAGGTGCGGCCCAGCGCCGCGCGGAACTCGGGGTCCTGCAGCGCGTGGAGGTAGTTGGCGAGGCCGACGAAGGCGCCGCTCTCGGGGGATGGAGAGCACCCGGTCGGTGAGGCTGAGGCGCAGCGTGTCGAGGATGGGGTAGAGCAGCACCCCGAAGACGAGCACCAGGGTGGGAACGAGTAGCAGCGTGGCCAGGAAGGCGGGACGGTCCAGCCACGTCGACCAGCCGGGGAAGGCGAAGCGTGCGCCCCTGGGGCCGCCGCTCGCCCTCATGCCAGACGCTCCGTGCGCACCGCGGTCGCCAGCGACCGGACGGCCTCGCCGTCGACGGTGCCGCCGCCGCCACGGCGCGCGTTGTCGGCGCCGGCGGCGACCGCCAGCGCCAGCGCCCGCTCGGGGGGCTCCCCGGTCTCCTCCGCCCACAGGAACGCCCCCAGCAGGCAGTCGCCCGAGCCGATCGGGTTGGTGGCCTCCACCCGGGGCGCGTGCGCTCGCCAGCGCTGCTCCGCCACCAGCAGGGCACCCTCCTCGCCGAGCGTGGCGAGCACCCGCACGCCGTAGCGGCGGCGCAGTTCGACGGCGGTGTCCAGCGGGTCGTGGCCGTCCGGCCCCAGCCCCAGCAGCTGCGCGACCTCCCCCAGCTCCCGGCGGTTGGGCTTCACCAGCTCCGCGCCCGCCTCCAGCGCCGCCACCAGCGCGGGGCCGTGGGCATCGACCGTGAGCGGGTCGGGTAGGGCCGCCAGCAGCTCGCCGAACGCGCTCGGGGCGATGCCCGGCGGGAGGCTCCCCGCCACGACCAGCCGCCCCTCCGGCAGGGCCGCGAGCAGCTCGCGCCAGGCGTCCTCGTCGACGTCGGGCCCGGCCTCGTTGATCTCGGTGGGGTGACCGGCGCCGCCCAGCACGATGGTGCACTCACGCGTCTCGCCGGCCACCTCGGTGAGGGCGCCGGCGATGCCCTCGCGCTGGAGCAGCGCGCGGAACTTGCGGCCGTTGAAGCCGGCCACGGGGCCCGCCACCACCGGGCTGCCCCCGAGGGCGGCGACGGCGCGCGCCAGGTTCACGCCCTTACCGCCTGCCGCCTCGCGCACGCGCTGCACGCGGTGGAGGGCGCCGGGCTCGAGCGCACGGTCCAACCACAGGGTCCGGTCGAGCGCCGGGTTGGGGGTGAGCGCGACGATCGCGCGGGTCGTGGCTCGCGTCATGCTTGGCCTCGAGGGGACTCCCTGTTGGCGCGGGCGACGGGGTCGGTTACAGCCGTTCCAGCTCGATGGCGAAGCGCAGGTTGCGGGGGTGGTCGGGGTCGAGGCCCTTGCCCACGCCGCGATGGTGGGCAAGGAGCTGGAGCGGAGGCAGGTAGAGCGGCAGCCGGGCCTCCGGGGCGAGACCGCTGTGGAGCGCCAGGACGTGCGCGCCGGGACCGTCCTCGGCGTCGGCCGCGTCCTCGCAGACGAGCAGCACGCGGGCGCCGAGCTGCACCATCTCCCGGAGGACCGCTCTCTCGGCGCCGGCCGGGTCCTCGCCGAGCAGGCCCACGATGAGCGCGTTCTCGTCCACCATGCTCTGCGGGCCATGACGGAACTCCAGCGTCTGGAAGGCCTCCGCTTCGGTCAGGGAGGTCTCCTTGAGCTTGAGGGCACCCTCCATGGCCAGGCCCCACAGGTCGCCGGTGCCGAGCACGTAGATCCGTTCCGGCGCCATCGCCAGCGTCTGCACACCCTGCTCGGCGCGCTCGATCCATGCCGGCGCCAGCTGCGGCAGCCGGTGGAGCGCTTCGCGGGCCGGCTCGTCGCGGCCGGCCAGCGCTGCCAGCGCCAGCACCGTCACGAGCTGTGCGCTGAACGACCGCGTCTGGACGGTGGAGGCCTCGGCCGCGTCCGGGATGACGAGGGCGAAGTCCGCGGCGAGCGCGATGGGGGCGTCGGCGGTGGTGGTGACGCCGATCGACAGCGCCCCCGAGGCGCGCAGCGCCGTGAGCGCGCGCAGCGTCTCGGTGGTGGTGCCGGAGCGGGAGATGCCCACCACCACGCCGCCGCGGGCGACCGGGTAGAGCTCGGGGTGCAGCAGCGCCTCCGAGGCCGGGGCGGCCACCGCGTCGCGGCCGCGCCGCACCCAGGCGCCGCGGGTGGCCACGCCCAGGTAGTACGACGATCCGGCGCCGAGCAGCAGCGTGAAGGGCGCCGCTCCGGCGAGGGCGTCGCCCAGCTCCGGGCCGGCGGCGTCGACGGCGGCGATGGCGGCGGCCCAGGCGTCGCCCTGGGAACGGATCTCGCGGAGCATGTGGCTGGTCATGGGCTCTCCCCTCCCGATTCCAAGGGCGGGAGCCGACGCGCGAGGACGACGCTCAGGCCAGCGTTGCCGAGGGCCTCGCGGTCGCTCTTCGTCAGGCCGTCGTCGGTGATGAGTCCGTCGACGTCGCCCAGGGGTGCGAAGCGAGCCAGCGTGCGGCGGCCCACCTTCGAGTGGTCCGCCACCACGTAGGTGCGTTCGCTGATCGCCTTGAACTGGCGGGCCATGGCGGCCTCGGGGTGGTCGCGCATGGAGAAGCCGAAGTCGGTGGTGATGCCGGAGCAGCCCACGAAGCAGAGGTCGAGGCGGTACTCCTGCAGCGCGTACGACGCCATCTCGCCCACCAGCTCGTAGGAGTAGGCGTTGAGGGCGCCGCCGGTCACGATGACCTTGGTGCGGCCGTGGTTGTAGAGCTCGGTGGCGACGTTGATGGCGTTGGTGACGACGGTGATGGGTGAGCCGCGCAGCCATCTCGCCAACTCGGTGCAGGTGGTGCCGCCCGACAGGCCGACCACCATGTCGACCTCGACCATCATCGCTGCCTGGGCGGCGATCTGGCGCTTGGCCTCGGCGTGGTCGTCGGCCGCGCGCGAGAAGTCCTCGAGGTAGCGGATGGGGGAGCGCACGCGCGCACCTCCCCAGGTGCGGTCGATCAGGCCGCGGCGCTCCAGCGAGGCGAGGTCGCGCCGGATCGTGGCTAGCGAGATGTCGAGCCGCTCGGCGAGCTCCGTGGCACTGACGCGGCCGTGCTGCATGACCAGGCGGTGCAGCGTCTGCTGTCGGTCCCGACTGTTCGCCCGCTTCTCGCTCATGGGTCTATGTCAAGTGTAGACGCTCGCTGCAGCGACCGCTAGGAAATCAGTGCGCGACTCTGGCGATCTCGCTCACGAGCGTCGCAGGTGGCGGCCGGCCGGCGCCGACGAGGCCCGCGTTCGGGCGCGCCCCGGCCGTCGTGTCGCGGCCCTCGCCGGGGCTGGGCGGCCCACCGCACGTCGGCGGACGGGCCGGGCGGACCCGCTCACGCCAGGGACACGCGCCGGAGCAACATGGCGTTGGCGGCCACGATCACGGTGGACAGGCTCATCAGCAGGGCGCCGACGGCCGGCGAGAGCAGGATCCCCACCGGTGCCAGCACGCCGGCCGCCAGCGGGATGGCGACCGCGTTGTAGCCGGTCGCCCAGAACAGGTTCTGGACCATCTTGCCGTAGGTGGCGCGCGACAGCCGCAGCGCCCGCGTCACGTCGAGCGGGTCGTTCTCGACCAGCACCAGGTCGGCGGACTCGATGGCGACGTGGGTCCCCGCCCCGATGGCGACGCCCAGGTCGGCCTCGAGGAGGGCGGGCGCGTCGTTGATGCCGTCGCCGACGAAGGCGGTCGGCCCCTGTCGCTTGAGCTCGCGGATGCGCTCGGCCTTGTCGCCGGGCAGCACGCGCGCGAAGGTGCGTTCGATGCCGAGCTCGGAGGACACGGCACCGGCGACCGCCTCGGCGTCGCCGGTGATCATCACCGGGGTCACCCCCGCCTTGCGGAGCCGCGCCACCGCCTCCTTCGCGCTGGGCCGGACCTTGTCCCCGAGCGCGAACACGGCCACCGCCCGCCTGTCGTCCATGAGCACGACGGTGCTCTCGCCCCGGCCGTCGGCCTCCTCGAGCGCCGTTGCCAGCGCGTCGGGCAGCTCCGCGCCGCTCTCGTCCACCCACTCGGGCCGGCCGATCCGATAGCCGTGACCGTCGATGACGCCTTGGACGCCGCGCCCCGCCTCGACCTCGAAGTCCTCGACGGTCGCCAGGTCGCGCTCACCGGCACCCTCCACCACGGCCTTCGCCAGCGGGTGCTCGCTTCGCGCCTCGAGCCCGCCGGCGAGCCGGTACGCCTCGTCCTCGTCGACGTACGCCGTCGCCACGCGGGTCACCTCGAAGCGGCCCTCGGTCAGGGTGCCGGTCTTGTCGAAGGCCACGAACGTCAGGTTGCGGGCCCGCTCGAACGCCTCTCGGTTGCGCACCAGGATGCCGTTGCGGGCCGACAGGCTGGTAGCGTTGACCGTGACCAGCGGGATGGCCAGGCCCAGCGCGTGGGGGCAGGCGATGACCAGCACCGTCACCATCAGCGTCAGCGCGCCGTTGAAGTCCTTGCCCAGCAGCAGCCAGACGATCAGGGTGAGCAGCCCGGCGCTCACGGCCACGTAGGCCAGCCACCCCGCGGCGCGGTCGGCCAACCCCTGGTAGCGACTGCGCGAGGCCTGCGCCTCCTCGACCAGCCGCAGGATCTGACGCAGGGTAGTGGCGTCACCCGTGCGGCTCACCCGGACGGTCAGCGCTCCGTCGCCGTTGAGGGAGCCGCCCACCACCTCGTCGCCCTGCTGCTTGGGCACCGGACGGGACTCGCCGGTGAGGAAGGCCTCGTCGACGCTCGAGCGGCCGTCCTCGACCTCGGCGTCGAGGGGCACCTGCTCGCCGGGGCGCACCAGCAGACGGTCGCCCTCCTCGATGCGGTCCACCGGCACGTCCTCGGTGCGTCCCCCGTCGAGCAGCCGGTGGGCGCTCTCGGGCACCAGCTCGCCGAGCTCGTCGAGGGCGCGCGACGCTCCTTGTACCGAGGCCATCTCGAGCCAGTGGCCGAGCAGCATCACGTCGATCAGGGTGGCGAGCTCCCAGTAGAAGGGGCGCCCCGCCAGCCCGAGGCTCACGGCCAGGCTGAAGCCGTACGCGACGGTGATGGCGAGCCCGATGAGCGTCATCATCGCTGGCTGCCGCTGCCCCAGCTCGCTGCGGGCCCCGCGCAGGAACGGCGCTCCGCCGTAGAGGAAGAGCGCGGTGCCGAGGACCGGGTTCACCCATCCGGAGCCGGGGAACGAAGCGGCGGCATACCCGAGCCAGCTCTGGAGCTGGCTGCTGAAGTAGAGGATCGGTAGCGTCAGGACGACGCTGACCAGCAGCCGATCGCGGAACATGGCGGGGCTGTGGCCGGCGTGACGGCCGTGGTCGCCGCCGTGGCCGCCGTGCTCGCTGCCGCCGTGCTCGCTTGGGGCGTGCTCGTCGTGCCCGTGCGCGTGCTCGTGCCCGCGGCTTCCCGCTTCGTGCCGGTCGCCCGCGCTCGGTGCCTGTTCGGTCTCCGCCATGCGCCGCCTCCTTCCGAGTCGTGGCGCCCCGTACACCCCTCCCCCAGTGGGGGTGGGTGATGTCAGCCTACGAACCATGGCGGACCTCCGCAAGCTCCTGTGAACGCTCGTCAGCGCTGGAGGACGATCAGCCGCGTGCGGAAGTAGCGATCCTGGAAGCGGACGGCGGCCTCCAGCCGAGTGAGAGACGCTTGCCCGCGCCGCGTTCGCGGGCGGGCAAGCGCATCGTCGCGTCGGCCGCTACTCGATCTCGCGGATGAACGCGCCGTGCCAGGTGTGCGGCCAGACCTGGCCGGTCAGGGCGTTGACGCTGAGCATCCCCAGCGGCGTGCCGTTCGTCCCGTAGTCGAAGGTGAAGTACCCGGGGAAGGTCTGCGACCCGACCACGCTGGCGCCGGGCAGGTAGCCGGCGAGGAAGGCGTTGGCCCGGCTCGTGGCGGCGGCCGCGTCGAGACGCGCGCCGGTCGATGGCGCGTTCGGGCCGGCCGTGTCGGGCCCCATCGTGTTAGGACCCATCATGTTGGGTCTCATCATGTTGGGTCTCATCATGTTGGGTCCGCTGCCGGGCCCGTAGCCGCCCATCTTCCAGTGCGTGTTCCACATCATGTTGGGCCCGGGTTCTAGCGACACGGCGCCGCTGTAGCGGTCCAGGAGGATCTCGCCGACGGCCTTGCCGCTCGCGTCGAGCACCTGAGCGTAGACGTTGTTGGTGAACACCATGATGTCGTGGAGCTGCGCCCCGGCCGTCAGGCGGTCGGCGAAGCGCTGCAGGTTCTGGCGGACGATGGCGTCCTCGAGCGGCGTGGCGGTCGAGGGGAGCACCTGCATCATGCCGCTGCCGCCCATCATCCCGTACCCGCCCACCATTCGGCCGTAGCCCCCCATCATCCCGTAACCGCCCATCGGGCCTGGCGCCATGGTCCAGGGCCCCATGCCGTCGTAGGGCATCGTCCCGTAGCCGCCTCCGCGGCCCGTCCAACCGGGCCCGTGCGCCTGCATCCTCCCGCTGTACCCTCCTGGCCAGCCGGGACCGTACGGCTGGGTTCCCCGGGCCGGGGCGTTGCCCATGGCGCCCTGGGCCAGGGCGAAGCCGACGATGCCGGCCGCCGCCAGCGCCGTCACGGCCAGGATCCACCGTGGCCGCCGATGCGCCGTGCGTCCTTGCTTCCTGCTGCTCACGCCAGGTCCCTCCTCCGCTGCTCGAACTCCTCGCGGTCGATCTCGCCCCGGGCGTAGCGCTCCCGAAGGATCTGGAGCGCGCTGTCCGTACCGGAGGTGTCGCCTTGGCGCGACGCCTCCTTCGAACCGCGGTCGCCGGAGCGGCCGAGGTCGAGCGCGCGCACCAGGTAGACGATGCCGAGCACCAGAAGCACCAGGAAGAGCAACGAGCCGATCCAACCGAACCCGCTCAAGCCGTAGCCGTAGCCCATCATCGGACGTCTCCTCGTTCCATGGAGCTCAGCCTAGGGAGCGATTGTTCAGCTTCGATAAAGCCACGCCGTACCGAGGCCGGACGCGGCGCTAGCTGCTCGTGCCGCGCGCCTCCCGCGCCTGCGGCAGCGTGAACGTGAACGTCGCCCCCTCCCCGCGGGGGCTGACGACGGAGATCGTCCCGCCCTGGCGCTCGACCAGCTGCCGCGCGAGGGTGAGCCCGATGCCGCTGCCCCCGGCGTGCGGGCTGCGCGCCTTGTCGCCGCGGTAGAAGCGCTTGAAGACGTTCGGCAGGTCCTCGGGGGCGATGCCGGGCCCGGTATCGCGCACGGCGAAGCGGACCTCGCTGCGCGAGGCGGGTGCCACCTCCAGCCTGACGCTGCCGCCGCGAGGCGTGTAGCGCAGCGCGTTGCCGATCAGGTTCGACAGCACCTGCAGGGTCCGTTCGCGATCCGCGTGCACCCAGAGCGCCGTGTGCGGCGCTACGGCTTCCAGCCGGATGCCCCGTCGCCCCGCCTCGGGCAGGAACGCGGCTGCCGAGGCATCGACCAGGGAGCGGGCGTCGACCGGGGCGAGCTCGAGCTCCAGCTGCCCGGTCTCCACGCGCGACAGCAGGCTCAGGTCGTCGACCAGATGGGTGAGACGGTCGAGCTGCCGCCGCGACGCCTCGAAGACGCCGGCCGCGTTGTCGAACACCCCGTCCTCGAGCCCCTCCACGTAGCCGCGCAGGTTCGACAACGGCGTGCGGAACTCGTGCGCTACGTCGGCGAGCAGCTCCACGCGGCGCTCCTCGCTGCGCTGCAGGGTGTCGGCCATGCGGTTGAAAGCGGCCGCCAGCTCGCCCACCTCGCCGGGGGCGTGCGGGTCCAGGCGGTCGCCGTAGCGGCCGCCCGCGATGCGCTCGCTGGCGCGCGTCATGTCGCGCAGCGGCGTCACGATGCGACCGGTCACGTACAGGGCCACGCCGGTGGCGGCGAGCGCCGCCAGCAGCGAGGCCCAGGTGAGCGATTGGGTGAGGGCGCGCCGGTACGCCTCGCTCAGATCGACGCCCATGCCGGCCAGCCCACCGCCCATGCCCATGCTGCCGCGGCTGCCCAGCGCCGCCATCATCTCGTCCATGTGGTGCCGCAGGAAGAAGGGGGCGAGGGTCTCGCCCACCAGGAAGGCGGCGGCCGCGGCCACCACGATGACCAGCAGGTAGGACGGCAGCAGGCGCCAGAAGAGGCTGCCCCGAGCTGGCGTCGGGACCGCTCCGCGAGCGCCCTCGTCCGGGGTGGGAGCGTTCACGTCGACTCCAGCCGGTACCCCACGCCCCGCACCGTGCCGACCACGCCGCGGGCGCCGGCGGCTTCCAGCTTCTGGCGGAGGTTGGAGACGTGCACGTCGACCACCCGGTCGACGCCGGTGAAGTCGGCCCCCCACACGCGCTCGATGAGCTCCGCGCGCGTGAAGACCCGCCCCGGAGCTGCCGCCAGCGTCGCGAGCAGATCGAACTCGAGCGCTGTCAGGTCGACGGGGCGGTCGCCCGCCTCGACGCGGCGGCGCCCGCCGTCGATGCGGAGGGCGCCCAGCTCGAGCGTCCCCTGCGCCTGCGCGCCCGACGCCTCGCTGCGGCGCAGCACCGCCCGCACCCGCGCCGACAGCTCGCGCGGGCTGAAGGGCTTGGCGACGTAGTCGTCGGCGCCCGCCTCGAGGCCGGCGATGCGGTCGCCCTCCTCGGTCCGGGCGGTGAGCATGATGACGGGCACGGCACGGCCGCGACGGAGGGTCTGCAGGAAGGTGAGACCGTCGAGGCCCGGAAGCATCCAGTCGAGCACGACCAGGTCGGGAGCGTGCTCGTAGGCCGCTTCCAGCCCGGTCACGCCGTCGCGCGCGGTCTCGACCTCGAACCCGTCGCGCTCGAGGTAGGCGCGCACGACCCGGGCCGTGTCCTCATCGTCTTCGACCACCAGGACGTGCGGTGCCACCTTGCCTTCACGCTACTCCATGGGCGCGGGGCGCTTCCGGCGCCGCGAGGTCAGCAGATGCACGCCCAGCACCCAGCCGGTGCCGAAGGCCCAGCCCGCCAGGATGTCCGACGGGTAGTGCACCTGCAGGTACGGGCGCGACACCCCGATGGCGACGGCCAGCAGCAGGCCGAGCACGCCGACCCAGCACCAGCGCCGCGGCAGGCTGCGCCACAGCAGCAGGTGGAGCGCCAGGAAGAACGCCATGCCGCCCATCGCGTGGCCGCTCGGGAAGGAGAAGTTGGTCTCGTGGACCAGATGCGCGTAGAGGGTGGGGCGCGGGCGCGCGAAGATGCCCTTGCTCACCAGGTCGAGCGCGGCCGCGCCGCCCACCTCGAGCGCGAAGACCACGGCGTCCCGCCAGCGGCGCACGACGACCAGGGCGATGATCAGCAGCGCCGTGACGCTGCCGAGGCTCTTCGGCTCGCCGATGCGGCTCAGAGTGCGGGCCACGGCGGTCCGTGCGGGGCTGACGTGGTGGTGGAACCACGTCAGGAGCGGCCCGTCGAAGGTGAAGCCCTGGTGGTCGTAGACGTCGTGCGCCATCAGCCCGAAGGCCGCCAGCAGGGCCGCCAGCAACAGCCACAGCGACAGCGTCGCCCAGCCGCGCCGGTCGTCGGGGAACAGATCGCGGAAGCCGGCCATGCCGGGCAGCCTACCTGAACGTCGTGTGAGAGACGCGAGCGAGCCTCGCGCCGGTCGGGTCGGGTTAGAGGGTGAGGGCGCGGGTGCCCTCGGGCTCGAGCCCCAGCCGCACCTCCTGCAGGTCGGAGAGCGCCTCGCGCACCGCCTGCTGCTGCCCGTCCGGGCACGCCACGATGACGAAGGCGCTGATCTTGCCGCCCGGGAGCTGCGCGTAGGCGCCGACCTCCCGCACCCGGCGCGTCACGTCGAGGACGTAGTCGTCGACGAACTTGCCGGGCAGCCGCTGCTTGAGCTCCTGCTGCTCGCCGATGATCTCGGCGACGCGGTGCAGGTCGCCTGCTCCGAAGGCCTTCTCCAGCTCGTAGGCGATCGCCTTGAGGTCGTGCAGCACCTCGTAGGCCTCGCCCAGGCGGCTGCTCAGCAGATCGAGCGACGGCTTGGTGCGGGCATGACGCCCGCTGTAGAAGAACAGCAGCGAGTCGGCGAACGCCGTGCGCGTGGCATCCGACATGGCCACCTCGCGGGCGTCGATCTCGGCGCCGCGGTACTCGATCCGCTTGAGCCCGCCGAGCGCCGTGATGGTGGGGTCGTGGTAGCCCGACGCACCCTCGAGCACCTCCACTTCGATGTGTCCCGCCTCGCGCGCGAGCTGGGCAGGGGCGAGCGCCTCCCCCTTGAAGCGGTGCATGGCGTGGAGCAGGCTGACGGTCAACGCTCCGGACGCGCCGAGGCCGCTCTCGCTGGCGAGGTCCGCCAGGATGTGGACGGTCAGCGGCGTGTCGAGCAGCCCGGTGAGGCGCAGGCTCTCGCGCACCAGGTCGTGGCGGATGAGGCTCCCGCGCGCGGCCTTCTCCTGGGTGTCCTGGTAGCGCAACTCGAAGGTCCCGTCGAGGTTGGGCTTGAGCACGACGTAGATGAAGCGATCGATGGTGGCGCTGATGGTCACGCCGCCGAAGGCCTCGGCGTAGGGGCGGATATCCGTGAGGCCGCCGGCGAGGGGGATGCGCAGGGGCGTCTTGGCGACGATCATGCGGGCGCCCTCCCTTCGAGCTGGAGCACGCGCCGCTGCACGGCCAGCACGTTGGCCTCCGGCGTGGGCTCGGTGCCGCCCAGGTGCACCCACTCCTCGGCCTCCAGCCAGCCCACCTCGAGGCCCGCATCGATGGCGCGCTGGAGGTTGGGGAGGGCGCGCACCTCGGTGCCGGTGGCCTCGGTCATCGCCGCCATCACGGCGGGCTCGAGCTTCCACAGCCCGACATCGGCGAGCGGCCCACGGCCGTACCAGGCCTGCTTCACGCGGGCGCCGTCGGTGGTGATGCGCACGCTGGCGTTGGCGTCGATCCCGCCGGGCGCCAGCGTCAGGACGTTGGCCGAGGGGTGCCCGGCCACCGCCGCGAACAGCTCGGCCGGGACGTAGAGATCCCCGAGCCAGACGACGGCCGGCCGGTCGCCGGCCAGCGCGCCCGCCACCTGCGCCAGCGCGTGGCCGGTGCCACGCGCCTCGCCCTGCTCCACGTAGCGCAGCGGCAGGCCGTCGTACTCGTCGCCGAAGTAGGCGCGCACCTGCTCGCCGAGGTGCCCGACCACGAAGGTGAGGCGGTCGCGCGCGGGGTCGACGGCGCCGGAGGTGCGGAGGTTGCGTACCGAGAACTCCAGGAAGGGGGTGAGGCCGACGGGGAGCATGCACTTCTGCAGGTAGCGCCCGAGCCTTCCGAAGCGCGTACCCTTGCCTGCGGCCAGACAGACGACGTCCATGCGGGCTCCCACGCTACCACGGCCCAGACACGCACCGGCCGCTGGGGCCGGGCATGGGAACGCGCGCCGCGTTCGAGCGCAGCGCGCGATTCCGGCCAGCCGGGGCCCCTGAGCCCGCAACGGTCGGGACCTCGGCATCGACCTCTCAGGGACGGCCTCGCGCGGAGTCGCGGCCCGTGAACGTGGGCGGGCCTCCCTGCCCGTCGTCCCACGCTGGCAGGGCCGAGACTCGGACGCTCAGGCCGGTACGCTCACCTCGCAGCGACCAGCGGAAGCTCCGGGACCGCCACGATCATCCCGCGCACCTCGCCCCCCGGGTACGCCGTGGTGTGGATGTCCATGTAGAGGCGCCCCTCGACCAGCATCTGCTGCTGCTCGGGGGTGAGGTAGACGGCGTCCTCGAAGGTGCCCATGTCGAGCCCCTCGTTGGCGATGCCCGCGACGATGGTGTCGAGATGGTAGAGGGCGGGATCGTGGTGGATGTGGATGCCGTTCGCCACCTCAGGCAGGAACTGGCCCGTGAGGTCGCCGAAGGTGCCCGTCACGAAGAGGTAGTTGCCGACGAGGTCGATCTCGGCGTAGGCGGCTCCCCGGTAGAGGAAGTCGCTCATGCCGATGCCGGGGCCCACCATCTCGGCCGGCAACAACGCATCCCGGGACATGGCCACTCTGTAGTGGGTGGTCGTGAAGTCCTGTGGGAACTTCGCGAACGCGAAGCTCGCGACCAGCGCTGCCACGATCGCCAGGATGGTCAGACACGTAACCCTGCGAATCATCTTTGCGGTCCCCCTCCTTGCGGCACAGCCGCAACGAACCGATGATCCTTGCGTTGTTCTCGGAAGCTAGGGAAGGGGCCTGCGACGATCCCTCACGATGGAAGGCCGGCCCCTCATGTCCTGGCGGCGACGGTCATGGACACCACCCCCAACCCAGATGCACGAGGAGCACTGCGGGCTCAGGCCCAGGATAGGCGGGAGCCGCGCGCCGGGCCAGGGACAATTGGCCGGGCAGGGCGGCTCCTTGACGTGCAGCGCGTGCCTCGGACCGGATGGGGTCAGCCTGTCCGGTGTGGATCCGCGGCGAGCCGGGCGCTGCGCCAGCTCGCGACCTCGGACGACCAGCCGGACTACCAGGCGCCCCCACTGCCGGCGCGAACGGGGACCAGCATCCCGTGGATCTCGCCTTCGGGGAAGGCCTCGGTGTGGATGTCCACGTACATGCGCTGGAGCTCCAGCATGGTGCGGTACTCGGGCGTGAGCGGCACGCGGCCGTAGATCGTCCCTTCCACCCCCCCTTCGTGTTGGAGGCCCCGGATGATGGTGTCGAGGTGGTAGACGCCCGGATCGCGATGCAGGTGGACCCCGGTGGAGACTTCCTCGAGGATGGGGCTGGAGAGGCCGCTGTAGGTGCCGAAGACGACCAGCTCATCGCCGTCCACGTAGGCCTGCACCCACGCGGCGCTCGCCGCGCAGGGACCGACCACGCACTTGAGGGTCTCTCGGCCGGTCACGAGGTCGCCGCAACAGAGGTGGGCCTCATAGACCACCGCGCCGGGGGGCGGCGATTGCGCCAGCGGGAGCATCAGCCCCATGAGCAACGCCATCCCCGCCAACCCTACGAACAGACGCCTCATTGCGACCGTCCTTCCTGGCGGCTCGAACCGCCCTGAACGGGCTTCGAACGGTGGTGCACGGATCTGTGGTGCACGGATCTGTGGGATGGGGCCTGCGACGACCGCGGGCGATGCTGGGCCGCCCCTCATGTCCTGACGGCAACGGGCATCTCGACCACCCCCTACCCGGTTGCACGAGCGGTGTCGCGGGCTCACCTCAATGATGGTCGCGCCACCGGTGGCGGGCCAGGGACAATCGGCCCTGGGACGGCGGGCGCGTTCGTGCTACGGGCTGTACCGGCGAGGCCGTCGCGCCGCTCCCCGAAGCGCGCGGCCGGCGCATGCCGTTGCGTCCCACGGTCCCCTCGCTCCGGACGTGGTATGCCCGAGCCATGAACACGCTCGTAGTCGGTGCAGCGGGGCGGACGGGCGCGCACATCCTGCGCATGATGCTCGCCGCACACCTCGGATCGGTGCGCGGCCTCGTGCGCAAGCCGGAGCAGCGCGATGCGGTGGCCGCCTTCGGGGCGGAACCGGTGCTGGTGGACCTGGCGGAGGAGGCGGCTGAGGACGGTTCCACCGCGCTCGGTGAGGCGCTCGCCGGCGTGGATGCGCTCATCTACGCCGTCGGGGCAGGCTCGGCGGAGCAGGCCGATGCCGTCGACCGTCGGGGTGCGGTGCGCCTCATCGGGGCGGCGGAGCAAGCCGGCATCCTCCGCTTCCTCTTGATCAGCTCGATGGGGACCGACCGTCCCGAGAGCATGCCAGCCGCGCTCCGCCCGTTCCTGGAAGCGAAGCGCGAGGCCGAGGAGGCGCTGCAAGCCAGCGGCCTGGCGTGGACGATCGTGCGTCCTGGCGGACTCACCGACGATCCGCCCACGGGCCGGGTCCGCATCGCGCCGTCGCTCGGGTCCGGCGGCACCGTGCCCCGCGCAGACGTCGCCCGCGTCGCCGTCGCCGCCCTGAGGCTGGGGCTGGCCGAGCGCCAGGCGTTCGACCTGCTCGCCGGGGACACGCCGGTGGACGAGGCGCTCCAAGGACTCGCGTCCTCGCAGGGGTGAAGGGCCGGCGCTAGACTGGGAACACCGTGCCATCCGCGGGATACGAGGAGGTGTCCATGATCGCCAAGGCTCCCTTCGGAACGACGGGCCACCAGAGCACACGGACCCTGTTCGGTGCCGCCGCGCTCAGCGACGTCACGCAGGCCGAAGCCGACCGGACGATGGAGTTGATCCTCGACCACGGCCTCAACCACATCGACGTGGCCGCCAGCTACGGCGATGCCGAGCTGCGTCTGGCCCCCTGGATGGAGAAGCACAGGGGTGAGTTCTTCCTGGCCAGCAAGACCGGCGAGCGCGCCTACGCCGATGCGCGCGACGAGATCCACCGCTCGCTGGAGCGCCTGCGCACCGACCACCTCGACCTGATCCAGCTCCACAACCTGGCCGAGGAGGAGGAGTGGGAGCTGGCCCTGAGCGACGACGGGGCGCTGCGCGCCTGTGTCGAGGCGCGCGACGAGGGCCTGGTGCGCTTCATCGGCGTCACCGGTCACGGTCTGGGGATCGCCGCCATGCACCGGCGCAGCCTCGAGCGCTTCCCGTTCGACAGCGTGCTCTTCCCCTACAGCTACGTGCTGTTGCAGGACGAAGGCTACCGCGCCGACGTCGACGCGCTGCTCGCGGTCTGTCGGGAGCGCGGCGTGGCGGTCCAGACCATCAAGTCGCTCACCCGCCGGCCCTGGGGGGATCACCACCAGACGCGCGCCACCTGGTACGAACCGCTCGAGGAGCAGGCCGACATCGACGTGGCCGTCCACTGGGTGCTCGGCCACCAGGGGCTGTTCCTCAACACCGTGGGGGACATCCACGTGCTGCCCAGGGTGTTGGAGGCGGCCGAACGGTTCGACGGTCCGGTCTCCGACGAGGCCATGCGCGCAGTGGTGGAGCGTCGCGGCATGGAGCCGCTCTTCACCCGCTGACGACGTCGCAGCTCCGTCGCCGAACCCGCGGGCGCCGGCTAGCACCACGCTCCGTCGGACCCCTACCTTCGGCGTTCCCTGGAGGACCTCCCTGGTCGCGAGACCGTGCGCGCCGCTATAGAGCCGGACGGGGCGCGGCCGCATGATGGACGCGTGGGCAGCGGGAGACGAGGGGTCTCGTGCCGTGTGCCGGTCGCTGACGGCCGGTCGCGGCGGACGGATGGTCACGCAGGCGTGCGGACGGCCGGCGCCGTGCGAGGCCGGGGCGTGCCGTGAGCCCGCGCCTCGCCGTGTCCCTGGCACTCAAGGAGATCCTCCGTAACAAGGTGCGCTTCGCCTCGATCGGCGCCGTCATCGCGTTGATCACGACGTTGATCCTGTTCCTCTCCGGGCTGGGGGAGGGGCTGGCGCTCGGCAACCGCCAGTACGTGAGCGGCCTGGGGGCCGACCTCCTGGTCTATCAGCGAACGGCCGACCTGCAGATCGCAGCCAGCCAGTTCGACCGCACCGCCGTCGCGTCGGTGCGGCGGGTGGACGGCGTCGCCGATGTCGGCGCCATCGCCTTCTCCTCGACCGTCGTGGAGCCGGGTTCGGCCGGCGCGCGTGCTGCGGGAGGGGCGGGAGGAGCCAGGGCCGCGAAGGGCGATGCTGGAACGACGTCCGCCGCTCTGCGGGTCTCGCTCATCGGGGTCGAGCCGCGCCGCCCCGGCGACGTGGCGGTGCTGGAGGGCTCCGGCTTCACCTCGGCGAGCGGTAACGAGGTGGTCCTGGGTCGGCAGGCCGCCCTGCGGACCGGGCTGAAGGTCGGCGACGTGCTCACGGTGCGCTCCACCCAGGGCGCGGTGGACGAGCGCTACGCCCTGCGCGTGGTGGGGATCGCGGCCGGCCAGCAGTACCAGATCGCTCCGTCCATCGTCGTGCCCCTGGTCACCTTCGAACGCATCAAGCCGAAGGCCAACCTCCAGGACGATCCCCGCTCGCTGCAGTTCAACGTGGTGGCCGTGAAGGGGGCCGCCGGGGTGGCGCCCTCCACGCTGGCGCGACGGGTCGAGAGCCAGGTCCGGGCGGTGCGTGCGGTCGACCTCGTCACCGCCTACCAGAACATCCCCGGCTACTCCGCCCAGCAGAGCACCCTCGACACGCAGAGCGCCTTCACCCTGATCATCGGCATCCTGGTGGTGGGCGGGTTCTTCCAGATCCAGACGTTGCAGAAGCTGGGGCAGATCGGCATGCTCAAGGCGATCGGCGCGTCCAACGCGCTGGTGGCGGCGGAGACGGTGGTCCAGATCGTGCTGGTCAACCTCGCCGGCGTGGCCGTCGGTGCGCTGGGGACGGCCGTTCTGGCAGCCACCTTCCCGGCCACGGTGCCGATCGTGTTCCAGCGCGGCAACGTGCTGACCGCCCTGGTCGGGCTGCTGGTCATCGGACCGCTCGGCGCCCTGGTGGCGCTGCGTGCGGTCCTCCGGGTCGAGCCGCTGCGGGCCCTGGGGCTGGGCAAGTGACGCGGCGCCGACGGTCGCCCGCGACGCCGGGTGCGTCCGTGCCGGGAGGCGAGGACCGTGCCGCGGCCGGGGCCCGGTCCCCCGCGACGATCGGGCGGGACGGCCCACATCGGGAGGGGGGCGGCGACGCGCCGGCGTTGGTGGCCGAGAGCCTGCGCAAGACCTACCAGCTCGGGAGGCAGACGATCACTGCCGTCGACGGGGTCTCGATGACGCTGCGGCGCGGGGAGTTCGTGGCGCTCGTGGGCCCGTCCGGCTCGGGCAAGACGAGCATCCTGGCGATGCTGGCTGGGCTCCTGCGGCCCACCGAGGGGAGCGTCCACATCGCCGGCGAGGACCTCGTGGCGCTCGCCGATCGCCGGCTCGCCCGGTTCCGGCGGCGCAACATCGGCTTCACCTTCCAGCAGAACAACCTGGTGCCCTACCTGACGGTGCTCGAGAACGTCACCCTGATGCTCTCCCTCAACGGCCGCTACGACGCGGCGGGGGCCACGCGCGCCCGGGAGCTGCTGGAGCGGCTGGGGCTGGGCGATCGTCTGCGGAGCCTGCCCTCGCAGCTCTCCGGCGGTCAGCAGCAACGCGTGGCCATCGCCCGGGCGCTCATCCACCAGCCGGCCGTGGTGCTGGCCGACGAGCCCACGGCCAGCCTCGACACCGAGCGCGCGCACCAGGTCGTCGACACCTTCGCGAACTTGATCCACCACGACGGCCGGGCCGGGATCATGGTCACCCACGACCTGCGCATGTGCCGCGCCGTCGACCGCGTGATCGTGCTGCGCGACGGCACGGTGGAGCGCACCATCGAGGACCGCAAAGCCATCGAGCGGCTCGCGGAGGAAGCTCTGATATGAGGTCGGGCGCGACCGGGCTACGAAGGAGACGATGCCAATGAGGCGAGCGATCCTGTTCCTGGCCATCGGCGTACTGGTGGGCGTTGGAGGGACCACCGCCTACCGCATGCTCGCGCCGGGCGCAGGCACCGGGCGCGCTACGCCGGGCGCCGCGCCCGTGGTCGTGAGCGAAGGTGCGAAGGGCGCGGTCCCCGGAGCGCCGGTCACCGGCGCGCCGACCCGCGAGGGCGGCTCCGCCGCGACCGGCGCCACCCCGTCTCCCGAGGGGGGCACCGTCGAGTCGGGGCTGCCCGTGTCCACCTTCGCCGAGGCGGAGGTGCGCCCGCGCCGCACGGCCGATCTGGCCTTCGCCGTGTCCGGCGTGGTCTCGGAGCGGCTGGTCGAGGTCGGCGATGAGGTCGAGGCGGGCGCGCCGCTCTTGCGGCTCGATAGCTCGAGCGAACAGGCGTTGCTGCGCCAGGCGGAGGCGGCGCTGGCGGCGGCCGACGCCCAGGTCGGGGTGGCGCAGGCGGCCGAGGTGGCGGCGCGCCAGCAGGTGGCCGCGGCCGATGCCGGGGTCGCGGTCGCCAAGGCGCAGCTCGACGCCGCGGAGGCGGCGGTCAAACTCACCCTGCACGAAGCGGCCAACGCCATCGCGCGAGCGGAGGCCCAGCGGGCGGCGGCCGCTGCCGCGGTCGCGCAGGCCGAGGCTGCGGCGGCGCAGGCGCGCGCCGCCACCGAGCAGGCCACCGCGGCGGTGAAGGAGGCCCAGGCCCGGCGCGATCAAGCGGCAGCCGCCCGCGACAGCGCCGCCCTGGCGGTCGAGCGGCGCACGCTGCGGGCGCCCTTCGCCGGTCGCGTTCTGGCGGTCCCGATCGAGGTGGGGGAAGCCGTCGGCGCCGCGGGGCCCGCGGCGGCTGCCGGGGCCAGCGGCGGGAGCGAGGCCGCCGTGCGGCTCGCCGACACCAGCGCCTGGCTCGTCGACACGACCAACCTGACCGAGCGGCAGGTCGTGGGCGTCCAGGCGGGGCGCCGCGTCCGGGTGGAGGTGGACGCGCTCCCGGGGCGGACCTTCGCGGGTGAGGTAGAGCGGGTGGGCGGGGCTTCGAAGCTCGTCCGAGGCGACGTCACCTACGTCGCCACCGTGCGCATCCTCCCGGACGGCGCGGCGGCCAGCGACCTCGCGCTGCTGCGGTCCGGCATGACGGCCGTGGTGCGGGACCTGGTTCGCTGAGGGCCCGCGCGGCTGGCGGCCAGCCCGGTGCCGGCCGCGGGCTTCGGGATCGAGCGGAGCCACCGCCCGCCCCGCGAGCCGTCCGCCGTATGATCGCCCCCTGATGACCGACGCCATCGACGACGCGATGCTTCACGAGCTGCTGCGGCGCGCCCGCGACGACGAGAGCGCCTACCTCGCGGACCTGGAGGCGCTGGTCCGCATCGAGACGCCGAGCGGTCACCTCCCTGGGCTCGAGCGTGCGGCGGCCTGGTTGGAGACCGCCTTCGGAGCGGTGGGGACGGTGACGCGCGAGGAGACCGCCGCCGGGCCGCTGCTCTCGGTGCGCTGCGAGGGCCGCGGGCCGCGTGTCCTGATGCTGGCCCACTACGACACCGTGCAGCCGGTCGGCTCCTGGCCCGAGGTGTGGCGCATCGACGGCGACCGCATCTTCGGGCCGGGCACGAACGACATGAAGGGCGGCCTGCTGTTCGCCCTCCATGCGCTGCGGCTGCTCGCCGCCGAGCAGCGCCCTCAGGTGGAGGTGTTGCTCACGCCCGACGAGGAGGTGGGCAGCGAGGCCAGCCGGCCGCGCATCGAGGCGGCCGCCCGCGACGCCGGCGCGGTGCTGGTCCTGGAAGCGCCCACCAACGACGGCGATCCCAAGGTCGCCCGCAAGGGCGGCGGCCGCTACCGCATCACCGTCCCTGGACGGGCGGCGCACCAGGGGGTGGAGCCCGAGAAGGGTATCAACGCCGTGGTGGAGGCGGCGCACCAGGTGCTGGCGCTGGAGCGCATCAGCGATCCGGAGCGCGGCTCGCGCCTGGGCACCAACGTCATCCACGGCGGGACCGTGGTCAACGTGGTGGCCGACCGGGTGGAGCTGGAGGTGGACGCGCGGGCCTGGACGCTGGCCGAAGGGCGGAGGCTGGACGCGGCGTTGCACGGGCTCGAGCCCGTGCTGCCCGGCGCCAGGCTCGAGGTGGCCGGCACGTTCGCGCGTCCGCCCATGGAGGCCCTGCCCGGCACCATGGCGCTGTTCGAAGGGCTGGAACGGATCGGTCGCGGGCTGGGGCTGCAGCTGGCCGCGGGCCGCGTGGGAGGCGCCTCCGACGGCAACTTCACGGCCGCCCTGGGCGTCGCCACCCTCGACGGGCTGGGGCCGGTGGGGTTCGCCGACCACACCCGCGAGGAGCACATCCTCCGCTCCAAGCTGGCCGAGAGGCTGGCGCTGCTGGCCGCCCTGCTGGCGGAGCTGGCGGGAGGCGAGACCGCGGAGCGTAGCTGACGCGTCCCACGGCACTCGCCCGCCTTCGCCGGCATCCGAGTAGAGTCAGGGCGCGCCGGTGCGCGCCCCTTCTCCTTGTGCCTGCTGCCCCCCACGGTTTCGTCTGAAACGATACGCCTTTTCGGACGCGTTGCGTCAAAAATCGGAGCAAGGTTCGTACGGCCTCCGTTCGAGGCCGTCGCGATGGAGGCTCGGGCGCGGGGCGCCCGTGCCACGCGGGGCTCGGAGCGGCGGCCGGTTCGCGTCCTCGTCGAGGTCCCCGGGCGCAGCACGCGGCGCGTGCCCATCGTCGGGGCGGGTGGCTGCCGAGCCGGAACGGGGCGCGCCCCCGGTCCGCCGCCGCTCGGCCACCGCTCGGTGCGTGCGCTCAGTCGGGGAGTGGCTCCAGCGCCGCGGCGCGGGTCGGGTCCATGATCAGATCGCGGTAGATGCGCCCCATCGTCTCGGGCGGGTAGGGCATGTCGTGCGTCAGCCACCACTCGATCAGCACCATGAACGAGCGGATGATGTGCTGGGCGGCCACCTCGAGCGGCACGACGCTGCCCGGGCGGGCGGCGAAGCTGCGGTAGATGCTGGCCTCGCCCACCTCGAGGGCGCGCCCGAGCAGATCGACCGAGCGTTGGCTGGCGAGCAGCACCCGGTAGAGGGAGGCGTGCGCCCTGGCGTGCCGGAACACCAGCGTGCCGGTGCGCTCGGCGTCGTCGTCGGCCGACACAGGCTCGAGCCGCTCCATCAGCCCGTCGAGCACCTCCTCGAGGAGATCGCGCAGCAGCGCCTCCTTGTCCGGGTAGTGGCGGAAGAAGGTGGCGTAGCCGATGTCGGCGCGCTCCGTGAGGTCGCGGATGGTGACGGCGTCGTAGCCGCGCTCCAAGGTCAACTCGACCATCGCTCGCCCGAGCCGGCTGCGCGTCCTTCGGACGCGCAGATCGGGGCGGCGTGCGGTGTCGGCCTGGTTCGCCATCGCCACGATGAGTATAGCCGTCGCCGGGCACGGGGCGCTTCCCAACGGTAGCGCCCTGGGACCAAAAAGCCGCGTGCCCTACGCGGTCGGTGCCGTCTGTATTGAGTCATCATGGATCACATGCGACACCCTATATCATAAAGTGATGCCCGTACAGGATCCCCCAGCCCGCTCCGCTGCCACGCCCGGCGAACCCGCCCCCACGCGGCGCAGCCAGCCCGCCCACGAGCCGATCGATCCCGCGACACCCGCCTTCGAGCGCCGGGCGGACGGGACGGTGGTGGTGCGTTCGGCCGCCCTGGCGCGGTCGATACTCCGCGCCGGTGGCGCCGTGCGCCAAGCGGGCTTCCACGCCGAGGCGATGGAGCACCGAGGCCTTCCGCTGAGGAAGCCTATCCTCTTCCAGGAGGGCGAGGAGCACCGCGAACAGCGCGTCGCCATCGCCCCCTTCTTCACCCCCATGGCGGCCAGCGAACGCTACCGGGGCGTCGCCGAGGTCGCCACCGACGAGCTGCTGGCGGGCTTCCGTGCCGCTGGCGGCGGCGACCTGAGCGCCCTGTCGATGCGCCTGGCAGTGCGCGTGGCGGCCGAGGTCGTCGGCCTGACCGACAGCCGCGACGGCCGCATGGATCGTCGCCTGGACGCCTTCTTCGCCCTCGATCCGGTGCCGTTCTCGTGGCGGCCACGGCGCCTGCTGGCGTTCGCGCGGGTGCAGAGCGCGATGCTGCGCTTCTACTGGAGTGACGTGCGGCCCGCCATCCGCGCCCGGCGACGGCAGCGCCGCGACGACGTGATCTCGCACCTGCTCGACCGCGGTTACCGCGACGCCGACATCCTCATCGAGGCCGTCACCTTCGGCGCTGCCGGCATGGTCACGACGCGCGAGTTCATCAGCATGGCCGCCTGGCACCTGCTCCAGGACGAAACCCTGAAACGCGACTACCTCGCGCGCGACGCCGAGGGGCGCAAGCGCTTCCTGGCGGAGGTGGTGCGGCTCGAGCCGGTGGTCGGCCACCTGCTGCGGCGCGTCGAGCGCCCCCTCGCGCTGGAGGTGGACGGGCGCACCGAGACGGTCGAGGCCGGCACCCTGATCGACGTCGACATCCGGGCCGCCAACGCCGATGTGGACGCGGTGGGCGAGGACCCGCTCCGCCTGGTGCCGGACCGCGAGCTGCGTGCGCGCGGCCTGCAGCCCTACGCGCTGGCGTTCGGCGACGGGCACCACCGCTGCCCCGGCTCGTACCTGGCGCTGGAGGAGGCGGACGTGTTCCTCGAGCGGCTGCTGCGCCTCCCCGGCCTGCGGATCGACTCGGGGCCCACGATGCGCTACGGCGAGCTGGTGCAGGGGTACGAGCTGCGCGACTTCATGGTGAGGATCGACTGA
>JARRMM010000017.1:0-44294 GCA_037386005.1 Deinococcales bacterium
CCCCCGAACCCCGCCCCCTGCGTCTGCGCGGAACCTTCCCATCCTCCTTCGCTCGGTCGCGTCCCATGCCCCGAGCATCCACGGCCACGCAACTTCTTGCACCGCCTGCCACGCCCACAGCCCACCCATCCTCGGCCCACGTCGCCCACCCGCCGGCCCGCTCCGGCACCCGTGATACACTCCCCAGCGGGCATCTGGAGGCCCTTGAATACCCATGCCCAGACGCGATGACATCCACAAGATCCTGATCCTCGGCTCCGGCCCGATCGTCATCGGGCAGGCGGCCGAGTTCGACTACTCCGGCACCCAGGCCTGCAAGGCCTTGCGAAGCGCCGGATACGAGGTCGTGCTCGTCAACTCCAACCCGGCGACCATCATGACCGACCCCGGCGTGGCCGACCGCACCTACATCGAGCCGCTCACGCCCGAGTTCGTCGAGAAGGTGATCGCCGCGGAGAAGCCCGACGCGCTCCTCCCCACCCTCGGCGGTCAGACCGCGCTGAACCTGGCGATGGCGCTGTGGGAGGCCGGCACCCTCGACAAGCACGGCGTCGAGCTCATCGGCGCCAACCAGGAGGCCATCCAGAAGGGCGAGGACCGCCAGCGCTTCCAGCAGGCGATGGCCAAGATCGGCATCAAGACGCCCGCCGGCAAGATGGTCTCCACGCTCGACGAGGCGCTCGAATTCGTCGAGACGATCGGCTACCCCGCCATCATCCGCCCCAGCTACACCCTGGGCGGCACCGGCGGCGGCGTCGCCCACGACGAGGCGGAGTTCCGCCAGGTGGTGCGCCAGGGCCTGCACGACTCGCCGGTCCACACCGTGCTGGTCGAGCAGTCGGTGCTGGGCTGGAAGGAGTACGAGCTCGAGGTGATGCGCGACCACAACGACACGGTCGTCATCATCTGCTCCATCGAGAACGTCGACCCGATGGGCGTGCACACCGGCGACTCGATCACCGTGGCGCCGGCCCAGACGCTGTCGGACAAGGAGTACCAGCGCCTGCGCGACTACTCCATCGCCATCATCCGCGAGATCGGCGTCGACACCGGCGGCTCCAACATCCAGTTCGCCGTCAACCCCGTCAACGGCGACACCATCGTCATCGAGATGAACCCGCGCGTGTCGCGCTCCTCGGCGCTGGCGTCCAAGGCGACCGGCTACCCCATCGCCAAGATCGCCGCGCTGCTGGCCGTCGGCTACCACCTCGACGAGCTCCCCAACGACATCACCAAGGAGACCAAGGCGGCCTTCGAGCCGACCATCGACTACGTCGTCACCAAGATCCCGCGCTTCGCCTTCGAGAAGTTCCCGGGCGCCTCGCCCGAGCTCGGCACCCAGATGCGCTCGGTGGGCGAGGTGATGGCGATCGGCCGCACCTTCAAGGAGTCGCTGCTGAAGGCGATGCGCTCGCTCGAGCTCGACATCCGCGGCGACGCCCAGAACCTCGACCTGGCCCAGCTCGAGGCGCGCCTCACCCCCAACCCGCTGCGCCTACCGGCGGTGCTGGAGCTGCTGCGGCGCGGCAAGACCCCGCAGGTGCTGTTCGAGAAGACCCATATCGACCCCTGGTTCCTGGGGCAGCTCAAGGAGATCGTGGACGGCGAGACCGAGGTCCGCCGCCTGCGTGACCCCGAAGGCTGGAGCTGGGAGCAGTGGCGCGAGATCAAGCGCATCGGCTACGCCGACGCCGACCTGGCGCGGCTCACCGAGTGCGACCCCGCCGAGGTGCGCGCCCTGCGTCTGCAGCACCGTGGCGCGCCCGTGTACAAGACGGTCGACACCTGCGCCGCCGAGTTCGAGGCCTACACCCCCTACCACTACTCGACCTACGAGTGGGAGGACGAGGTCTCCCCCTCCACCAAGGACAAGGTGCTGATCCTCGGCTCCGGCCCCAACCGCATCGGGCAGGGTGTCGAGTTCGACTACGCCACCGTCCATGCGGTGTGGGCCCTGCGCGAGGCGGGCTTCGAGACGATCATGGCCAACTCCAACCCGGAGACGGTCTCGACCGACTACGACACCGCCGACCGCCTCTACTTCGAGCCGCTCACCTTCGAGGACGTGCTCAACATCGTCGAGCACGAGAAGCCCAAGGGTGTCATCGTTCAACTCGGGGGGCAGACGCCCCTGAAGCTGGCGCGCAGGCTGCACGACGCCGGCGTGCCCATCTGGGGCACCTCCGCCGAGGCCATCGACGCCGCCGAGGACCGCGACACCTTCCACGCGCTCTGCACCCGGCTCGGCATCCCGCAGCCTGCGGGCGGCGTGGCCACCGAGCCGCAGGACGCCAAGCGGCTCGCCTGGGACATCGGCTACCCGGTGATGGTCCGGCCCAGCTACGTGCTCGGCGGCCGCGCCATGAAGGTGGTGGCCAGCGACGAGGAGCTCGACGCCTACCTCGCCGAGGTCTACAGCGAGCTGCCCGACAACCCCAGCATCCTCGTCGACGACTTCATCGAGGGCGCGGTCGAGGTCGACGTCGACGCCGTCAGCGACGGCGAGACGACCGTGGTGGCGGGCATCATGGAGCACATCGAGGGGGCCGGCATCCACTCCGGCGACTCCGCCTGCATCACCCCGCCGGTGACCCTCGCCCCGGAGACCGTCGCCACCATCCGCGACTACAGCGTCCGCCTCGCCGAGGCCATCGGGGTGCGCGGGCTGATCAACATCCAGTACGTCATCAAGGACGGCGAGGTCTTCGTCATCGAGGCCAACCCGCGCGCCAGCCGCACCATCCCCTACCTCTCCAAGGCGATCGGCCACCCGCTGGCCAAGTACGCCGCGCTGATCGCGGCCGGCAGGACGCTCAAGGAGCTGGGCCTCACCGACACGCCCGAGCCGCGGCTCTACAGCGTCAAGGAGGTCGTGCTCCCCTTCCTCAAGTTCCGCGACATCCTGCCGGTCCTCGGCCCCGAGATGCGCTCCACCGGCGAGAGCATGGGCATCTCGCACGACCCGGCGCTGGCCTACTACAAGGCCGAGCTCGCCGCGGGCGTCGCGCTGCCCCGCAAGGGCCGGGTGCGCCTCATCGGCGACGGCCTGGACGAGCTCGATCAGCGCCTGTGCACGCTCGGCTTCGAGGTGGAGCGGGGCGCCCAGCTCGGCGATCCGTACGACGACCCCGACTACGCGCTGCTCATCGACGTGGCGCACACCCGCGAGCTGCGGCGCGCGCTGGAGAACGGTGTCCCCTACGCCACCACGGTGCAGGCGGCCCGCTGGATGGTCGACGCGGTGACGGCCATGCGCGAACGGACGCCCGAGGTGCGGGCGCTGCAGGACGGCTGAGCGCCGCCCGGCGCCCACATGGTCCCGTCGTCGTCAGTCTGAGCTAGCGTCCGTGCTCGTGGGTGACGTGCTCTCGCTCGTCGGGAGCGTCGCTGGGGGCGCCATCTCCAGGGCCGTCGCCGCCCTCATCCGGGACCGAGCCGGCATCGGCCCAGGCCGGCGATCCCGCGGCATCGGCCCCCTGCTCGTCGGCCCCATTCCCCTCGGCCCCGTCCTCCTCGGCCTGGAACCACGCCGGCTCGCCCAGACCGGTCAGGCGCTCGCGCCCCCGGTTCGGCAACCGGCTGCGTAGCGAGGTGGCGTAGTCGGCCAGGTTGGCGAGCCCGTCACCGACGGGCAGCCGTAGGCAGAACTCGCCCTGCGCCACGCGGGCGACCAGGTGGAAGGGCGCCTCGCTGAGGCGCTCCAGCACCTTGAGCACCACGTCGCGGCTGAGGGTGCCGCCGCCTGCCAGGTCCTCCAGCAGGAACACCGTCGGAGCGCGCATCCCCGCCAGGTGCGTGATCACCTCGGAGAAGGCGCCCCGTTCCGCCACCAGCGCCGCCACGCTCTTCTCGAAGCGCTCCAGGCCGTGGCCGAACAGTCCCTCCCGCTCGAAGTGCAGCTCCAGGTCGAAGGGGCTGACGGGCACGCTCTGGCTCAGGGTGCGGGCGCGGTGGAGCCCCTCCCACGACCACAGCGTGGCGCGTGCCAGCTCGGCCGGCGATTGCAGGCGCTGCAGGTCGCGGCGGTCGCCGAAGACCGCCAGGTAGCGGGCGCCGGCCTCGCGCCGGCGCGCCAGCAACGCCGCCCAGTCGAGCCGCTGGCCGAAGCCGAGGGCGTGGACGAGCGCGGTGTAGCCTCGTCTCCCCAGCTCGGCGTGCACCATCAGCTGCCCCTGGCCGAGCGCCTCCACCCGGAAGCCGAAGCCCTGCAGCAGCTCGCGGGCGCGCCCCACGTGCTGGAGGTCGACGGGCTCGTCGTCCTCGTCATCGCGGGTCAACGCCGCGTCGCCCGGGAACACGGTGCGGTGCTGCGGCGGCGGGCGCCGCTCACGCACGGCCGGCGACGCGGAGCGCTCGTCGGGTGGCGCCTGGGAGGCAGGCGTCCAGGAGGCAGGCCCCTGCGAAGCGGCCGGCGGCGCAACGGGGGTCGACGATGCTCGCTCGTCCGCTGCCCGGGCACCCTGCCCCGGTGCGGCGTCCGCTGCGTCTGCCGGCTCGATCCCCGCATCCTCGGGGGAACGCCACGCCTCGGTCTCGCCGGTCTGCCAGGGGTCGTGCCAGGTCGACTGCCAGAGGGCGTCCTGGCGGGCCTCGCCCGGGAGCGGGTCCGCCCGCGTCCCCGACTGCGGAACCGAATGCGGCTGCGACGCCGCAGGAGCGTCGTGGGTCTCGCTGTGAGGCCGCTCGACCGTCGGCGCAGCGGAAGCATCGGTCTCGTCACGTACCAGCGGCGCGTCGTCGGCCGGCGCCTGCCCGCCCACGTCCGCACGGGCCGCATCCCCGCGGGCCGCACCCGCACCCGCATGGCGTCCGGCGGTCCCACCGTCCGGAGGCCTCGCCGCGTTGGTCCGCGGCACGGGCTCCCCCGCACCGGAGGTCGCCGGCGGGACCCGGCGCGCACGCTCACCGCGAGAGCCACCCTCGCGCTCCGCCTGGCGGCGCGCCTCCTCCTCGTCGATCCTGCGTTCCAGCGCCGAGCGGGCGTGCCAGCGCGCCTCGAAGTACACGAAGCGGCCGTCGGCCTCGAGCAGGCCGGTCAGGTCGAAGTCCTCGGGCAGGTCGGGGTACAGCGCCCGGATCTCGGGTTCAGTGGCGGCGAGCTCCGCCTCGGCCAGCTCGTCGAGCAGCGCGGCGATGGCGCCCGGGCGCGCGTAGTCGGGTTTGCGCGCGCGCGGCAGCGGCGTGAAGGCGAAGCGCCCGTCCTCCAGGGGACGGATGAGGAGCTCGTCGTTGACGTCGAGATCGTGGGCGGCGAAGAACTCCTGCAGCCCTGCGACGGTGCGCGGCCCGGTGGCCTCGAGCTCGAACTCCACGTCGCGCCGCGTGTCCACGGCCGTGACGACTCCCTCTTCCGGGAACAGTCCGAGCATCGTCCGCGGCAGCGTGAGCGCGCCGTTGCGCAGGCAGATACGCGTCAACGGGTAGCGATACTCCTGTTCCATGGGTCCCCTCACATGTTCGGTCGGCGAACCGGCAGAGGCTGGCCTGCCCCGCGAGCGTTTCGCGCTCGCCCGTGGGACTGCGTCCGGGCAGGCGTTGTCATCATTTCGGCAAGTGTAACAGACGGCCCGTCACTCGTCGTGACGCTCGCCGCGGAGCTTCGCGACGTTGCGCTTGAACACTTCCAGGCTGGGGTAGCCGCTGGGCCGCATCACGCCGCCCGGCGTGCCGGCGTGTCCGCACTCCGGGCAGGTGACCTCGTCGTCCATGGTGGCGTCGGCCGGGAACACGTGGCCGCAGTCGGCGCAGCGTACGTGAGGGATCATGGCCATCGGTTCCTCCTCTCGAGTCGTCTCGACTCTACGGCGGGGCCTCAGTCCTTGCCCGTCCCGCCGAACACGAGACGGCGGCGCTTCTTGCGACGGGGTTCCTTGCTCTCGCGCTGCTTGGCGGGGGCCGCCTTGGAGGGCGCGGGCTTCGCGGCCTCCGCCGTGGCCGCCTCGCCCTGACGGGCTTGACCGGCCTCGGCACCCTTCCCTGCGCCGCGCCCCGAGCGCCGGCGCCGGCTGCGCTTGCTCGCCGGCTTGGCCTCGCCACCGACCTCGGCCGGCTTGGCGGCGGCCGCAGCCTCCGGCGCAGCCGCAGGCTTCGCTTCGGACTTGGCCGCGCCCCGGCGCCGCCTGGACGTGCTCTTGGGCGTAGCGGCTCCAGCCGCGGACTCGGCGGCGGCCTCCGCCTTCGTACCCTTCGCGGGGGCCTTCGCGGCGCTCTTGCCGCCCCGCTTGGGGGCCTTGGCTGCGGCCGCGCCCTCCTCGGTTGCGCCCTTCGGCGCGGCACCCTTCTCGGCTGCGCCCTTGGCACCCGCCTTGGCGGAACCCTTCGCCGCGGGCTTCGCGCCGCCCTCGGCCGCGCCCTTCGCACCTGCCTTGGCGGCCCCCTTGCCGCGACCGCGCGACGCGCCCTTGGCGCCGCCCTTCGCGGCCCGCCCGTTGCCGCCCGCCGGCTCCTGCGCCACCTCTTCGGCGCCGAACGCCGAGGGCGCCTTCAGGGTCTTGGGCGGCTTCTTCTGGACGGGCTTCTCCTCCACCTCGACCTCCGGCATCTCCATGCTCGCCGGGATCAGGTCGATCTGCCTCTGGGTGGGGTTGGCCAGCAGCACCTTGACCTCGACACGGTCGCCCATGCGGTAGCGCTTGCGGGTGTGCTTGCCCATCAGCATGAGGGAGTCCTCGAGGTAGATGTAGTAATCGTCATCGAGGTGGGACACGTGCACCAGGCCTTCGACGCCGTTCGGCAGGCTCACGAACACGCCGAAGTTGGTGACGCCGCTGACGATGCCGTGGAACGCCTCGCCCACGTGGTCCTTGGCCCAGCGCGCATGGTAGTAGCGCGTCAGGTCGCGCTCCGCGCTCTCGGCCCGGCGCTCGCGCTCGCTCGACTGCTCCGCCAGCTTGGGGAAATCGGTCTTGAGGCGCTCCTTGAGCGTCGGTGACAGCCGGTGCTGCAGGAGCGCCCGCATCACGCGGTGGACCACCAGGTCCGGGTAGCGCCGGATGGGACTGGTGAAGTGCAGGTAGTTCTCGAACGCCAGGCCGAAGTGCCCCAGGTTCTCGGAGCTGTAGCGGGCCTGCTTCAGGCTGCGGAGCAGCAGCGTGTTGACGATCTGTGCCTCCGGCTTGCCCGCCGCCTCGCGCAGGATGCGTTGCAGGTCCTGCGGCCGCGCCTTCTCCAGGTCGAGGGTGTAACCGAGCCGGCCGAGCGCCTTCTGCAGCGCCTGCACCTTCTCGGTGCTGGGGTCCTCGTGGACCCGGAACAGCGCCGGCACGTCACGCTTGTCGAGCTCCTCGGCGACCAGCCGGTTGGCGAGCAGCATCATCTCCTCGATGAGCTGGCGGGCGGTATTGCTGCGCACCGGCGTGAGGTGGAGCGCGCCCTGCTCGTCCACGTCGACCTTGGCCTCGGTGAAGTCGAAGTCGAGCGCGCCCGCGCCGATGCGCTGCGTACGCAGCTCCTGGCTCAGGTTGATGAGCACCTTGATGTCGCGCTCGAGCTTGCGCTTGCCGTGCGGCAAGCGCCCGCCATCGCTGAAGCCCTGCACCTGCTCGTAGGTCAGGCGCGCGTCCGACTGGATGACGGTCTCGCGGAAGCGCACGCCCTGGACCTCGCCACCGCGGGTGACGTCGACGAACACCGACAGCGCCAGCCTCGGCTCCCCCTCCACCAGCGAGCAGATGCCGTTCGACAGGGTCTCGGGGAGCATCGGCAGGGTGCGCCCGGGCAGGTAGACGCTGGTGGCACGGTCCTGCGCCTCATCGTCGAGGCTGGTGCCCTCGGCCACGTAGTACGACACGTCGGCGATGTGCACGCCGACCCGCAGCAGGCCGTCCTTGCCGCTGCCCTTGAGCCGCTCGAGCGAGAGCGCGTCGTCGAAGTCCTTGGCGTCCTCGCCGTCGATGGTGAAGGTGTTGGTCTGCCGGTAGTCGGTCCGGCCCGCCATCATCTCCCCGTCGACGGTGGGCGGCACCGCATCGGCCTCGGCGACGGTGTCCCCATCGAACTCCGCCTTGAGGCCGTACTTGACGATCACGGCGCGGGTCTCGACGTCGGGGTCGTCGCCGGCGCCCAGGAACTCCTCGACCTCACCGAAGGGCTCCTTCTCGCCCGAGGCCTCGGGCCACACCATGCGCGCCACGATGCGCGAGCCGCCCTCGAGCTTGCCGACGGACTCCGGGGTCAAGAGGATGCGCTCGCGCAGCCTGGGCGAGTCGGGCCGGAGGATGGCGTAGCCGCGCGCGTACTCGAGCGTGCCCACCACCTGGGCGTAGCCGCGCTCCAGGATGCGCACGATCTCGCCACTCTGGCGCTCACCGTCGGCGGCCATGGGGTTGGGGCGGGCGACCACGCGGTCGCCGTCCCACGCGCCGCCGAGCTTGTTGGCGGGGATGAAGAGGTCCTTGCCCTCCCCGCTGTCGGGGATCACGAAGCCGTAGCCGCCCGAGGTCACCTGGAGCTTGCCGATGAACAGGTTCATCTCCTGCGGCAGGCCGAAGGTGCGGCGGCGGGTACGGATCAGGCGTCCTTCGTCGGCGAGCTCGGACAGGAGCTTCCGGAGGGCGTTGCGGTCGTCGATGTGCAGGCGCTTCTGGACGTCCTGGACATGCCAGGGCCGCTCCGGGTTGCTCCGGAAGAAGGTGAAGACCTGCTCCTTGTCGAGTTCTGCCATCGCTGCAAGTGTAGCCCGAGAGCACCAACCACCCCGTCGGCACCGTCTCGCGCCAGGGCGACCGGCGGCGCCGGCTGGCATGCTGGGAGCATGAGCACGCCCTACCGATCCGTCTACCTGACCTTCCCCGATCCCGCCAGCGCCGAGCGCATCGGCCGTGCCCTGGTCGACGACCGGCTGGTCGCCTGCATCAACATCCTGCCGGGCGCCCTCTCCCTCTACCGCTGGCACGGGGAGGTGGAGCGCGACAGCGAGGTGGTGGCCTTCGCCAAGACCCGGGCCGAGCTGGTGCCTGCCGTGGCGAGGCGCGTCCGCGAGCTCCACCCCTACGACGTCCCCTGCGTGGTGGCGTTGGACATCGACGGCGGCGACGGCGCCTACCTGCGCTGGATCGGCGACGAGACCCAGGCCTAGAGGCGTCGACGCTCGCCACCGTTCACGCCGGGATTCGGGACGTTCAGCCCTGACTGAAACCCCAGAAAGCGAGTACGCTCGTGCGGGAGACGGGAGGGGTCGCCATCGCTCCGCGAGCGTCCGGCGAGCGGCAGGAGCTGCTCGCCTTCATCGAGGAGATCGGCCTGGCCATCGAGGGGCAGGGTCTGCCGCGCATGGCCGGGCGTGTGCTGGGCGCGCTGCTGGTGGCCGACCCACCCGAGCAGTCGGCCGACGAGCTCGTCGCCACCCTGCATGCCAGCCGCAGCTCGGTCAGCACCATGACGCGGCTGCTGGAGGGCGCCGGCCTCATCGAGCGGGTGAGCAGGCCCGGCGACCGGAAGCTCTACTACCGCAACCGTCCCGACGCCTGGCACCAGCGCACCCTCGACACCATGGAGCCGGTGCGCAACCTCCGCGCCCTCGCTGCTCGCGGTCTGGCGCTGATGGACGGCGCGCCCCCCGACGTGCGGCGCGGCCTGATCGACATGTACCGGTTCTACGCCTACTGGGAGCGGGAGCTCCCGCGCATGATCGAGTCCTGGAAGGCCGCGCGCGATCGCGGCGAGCTACCGCCGCTACCGGAACCCGGTGAGGCCCCATGAGCGCGCCCGCCCGCGGACGAGGGGGTGGACTCCGCGGCTGGAGCCTGGCGCGGTTGGCCTGGCGCAACCTGTGGCGGCAGCGCCGCCGCACGCTGCTGCTGATGGTGGTGGTGGCCTACGCCACCCTCGCCATCGTCTTCTTCTGGGGCTACACCGACGGCTTCCTCGACTCGGTCATGAACGCTCAGGGGCGCTTGGTCGCGGCGCCGGTGCTGATCACCAGCGACGCCTACCACACCGACCCCGACCCCTCGAATCCCCTCACCGACCTCGCCGCCCTCGAGCGCCTCGCCCTGCGGGACGATCGCGTCCACGGCGCCGCCCCCCGCATCGACTTCGGCGCCCTGCTGCGCTCCCCCTACACCATGGAGGGCGTGATGGCACGCGGCGTCGACCCCGCGCTCGAGCCGCAGGTCTCCGACCTCCCCAACGCCGTGACGGAGGGGCGCATGCTGCGCGCTCCCGGCGAGATCGTGCTCGGCAAGGGGCTGGCGGAACGCCTCGACGTGCGGCTCGGCGAGCGCGTCGCTATCGACGCCTCCGCCCTGGCCGGGCCGCAGGCGTTGGGCCTGAAGCTCGTCGGCCTCGTCGACGCCGGCACGGCCGTGATCGACGACTACACCGCGCTCGTCGACCTCCAGGACGCCCGCTCCCTCACCGGCGTGGTCGGCGCGACGGGACTGGCGTTGGACGTGCCGCTTGGGCAGGAGGCCGCCGCCGCCGCGGCGCTGAACCCCACGCTGCCGAGCGGCGTGCGCGCCTACGCGGTGGGCGACCTGCTCGGCGCGCTACAGCGCGGCCTGGCGGCCGAGCGCATCCAGATGATCCCGCTGGGGCTGCTCTTCTCGCTCTTCGCCGCGGTCACCGTCACGACGACGGTGGTGGTGAGCGTGCTCGAGCGCACCCGCGAGTTCGGCGTCGTGGTCGCTCTCGGGCTCGACCAGGCCAGCCTCGCCTGGCTCGTCACCTTCGAGTCGGTGTTCGCCACCACGCTGGGGTGGCTGCTGGGGCTGGCTGCCGGTTACGGCGTGCTCTGGATCTTCCACGTCACCAACGTGCTGGGTGCGCTCCTGGTCAACATGTACGGCGACATCCTGACCGGCCTCGCGCTCACCGACAAGGTCTACGCCTCGGTCCGGTTCGAGTACGCGCTGTTCGCCTCCATCACCATCGCCCTGGCCGCGCTCTTCGCCGCGCTGGCACCCGCCAGGCGGGTGCGGCGGCTCAATCCGTCCGTAGCGATGCGCTCGGAGTGAAAGGACCCTCGATGACGCGCTTCCCCCTCCGCACGCTGGCCACCGTCCTCCTGGTCGTGACGGCGTGTGCCGCGCTGGGCCAGGCATCCCCCGAGACCGACGCCCAGACGGTGCTCGACAAGGTGACCGAGAACCTGCGTGGCGTCAGTCAGTGGGCCACGCTCAGCCTCACGGTCGAACGCCCCGACCGCACCACCGAGTACGTGATGGAGATCGTCACCGACGGTGACAAGCGCTCCTTGGCGCGGGTCACGGCACCGCCGCGCGAGGCCGGCCAGGCCTTCCTGTCGGTGGGCAGCAACCTGCTCATCTACAACCCCAGGCTCGGCCGCAGCCTGCGGCTGCCGCCCTCGGGGCGCAGCAACGCCTTCCTCGGCTCCGACCTCTCCTACGACGACCTGGCGGGCGAGGAGTACCGCGACCAGTACGACGCCGCCATCGCCTCCCAGGACCAGGACACCATCACCCTCGACCTCACCCCGCACCCGGAGGCCCCGACCCCCTACGGCAAGCTCGAGTTCGCCGTTCAGACCTCCACCTACGCCCCGCTCTCGCTCACCTTCTTCGACCAGCGCGGCAACGCGGTCAAGCGCATGACCTTCTCGGACTTCAAGCAGGTGGACGGCAAGACGGTGCCCGAGCGCTTCGAGGTGGTGGACCTGCTCAAGGACGGCTACCGCACCGTCGCCGACTTCACCCAGGTCGACTACGCCAGACCGGTGCCGGAGAGCTGCTTCACGGAGGCGGCGCTGGAACGGGGGTGCCGGTAGGCGTGCTGTCGCTGGCCTGGCGCAACCTCTGGCGGCAGCGCCGCCGGAGCCTCACCAGCCTGGGCGCGGTGGCGCTGGTGGTGTGCCTGTCGCTGCTGTACTACAGCATCGGTGGCGCGGCGGTGAACAGCATGTACCGCAACCTCACCGAGGCCGGCGGGCAGGTCCAGGTGCACGTGCAGGGCTACCGCGACCTGCGCGACTTCTCGGACGGCCTCATCCGAGACGCCTCCCAGGTGGAGGCGACCGTTCGCGCGCAGGCCGGATCCGGGGTGGTGGTCGGCGTGCTCGACGTGCCCGGCCTGCTGATCCACGGCGACCGCTCCCGCGCGGTGGCGCTCTCCGGTCGCGACTGGCCGGCCGCGCTGCAGGCCACCTACCTCCGGCAGAACCCGCTGGAGGGCACCTTCGTGCGCTCCGGCGACGACACGGGCATCGTCCTCGGTCGCGGCCTGGCCACCGCCCTGGACGTGGGGATCGGCGACGAGGTCGTCATGTACGCACCGGGCACCGAAGGCTTCGGCGCTGGCAGCTACACCGTGACCGGCCTGGTCGACGTGCTCGATCCCAGCGCCGCCTCGCGCACGGCTCTGGTCTCCCTGGCCGCCGCGCAGTCGCTGGCGGCCCAGGACGCCGTCTCCCACATCGAGGTGCACTTCCCCGACATCCGCCGCTTGCAGGACGACGCGGTCACGTCCGCGGTGGCCGAGCGCGTCCAGGGCGCCCTGCCCGGCCTGTCGGTGGAGAGCTGGCGCGAGCTGTCGCCCACGCTGGTGCGCATCCTCGACTCGCTGAGGCCCGTCATGGCGATCGTGTCGGTCATCTTCTTCGTCCTGGCGGGGCTGCTGGTGGTCAACAGCATCTACCTGGGGATGGTCGAGCGCATCCGCGAGTTCGGCGTGCTGATGTCGCTGGGCGCCAGCGGACGCCGCGTGATGGGGCTCATCACCCTGGAGAGCGTGCTGCTGTGCGCCGCGGGCGCCGCCGTCGGCGTCGCCATCGGCCTGCCGCTGGTCGGGTTGATGGCACGCGGCTTCACCATCCCCGGCCTCGAGCAGTACTACGCCAGCTTCGGCATGGACCCGATGTTCTACGCCAGCATCCAGCCCGGCGAGATCGCCTTCGCCATCCTCTTCGCCCTGGCCACCGGCGTCCTGGCGGCGCTCTGGCCCGCCTCGATCGCCTCGCGCCTGGAGCCCGTCGAGGCCATGCGCTTCACCGCGTAGGCGCCGCGCGCCCCGGGAAGGACGACCCATGAGCCTCTACCGCATCGAGAACCTCACCAAGCGCTACCGCACCGGCGAGGTGGAGACGCTGGCGCTGCGCGGCGTCGACCTCACCATCGAGGAAGGGGAGTTCACCGCGGTGGCGGGACCGTCGGGGAGCGGCAAGAGCACCCTGCTGCACCTGATGGGCGCGCTCGACGAGCCGTCGGGCGGTGAGGTGTATCTCAACGGCACGCGCATCGACACGCTGGGCAAGCGCGAGGCGGCCCGGATGCGGCTGGCCAACCTCGGCTTCGTGTTCCAGGCCTACAACCTCATCCCGGTGCTGACGGCGCTGGAGAACGCGGCGTTCGTGCTCGAGCTGCGCGGCATGTCACGCAGGGAGCGCGAGGAGCGGGCGCGCCGGGCGCTCGACGATCTCGGCATGGCCGCGTACGCCGATCGCCGCCCCAACCAGCTCTCCGGCGGCCAGCAGCAGCGCGTGGCGGTCGCCCGCGCGTTGGCGGCGGAGCCCAAGATCATCCTGGCCGACGAGCCCACCGCCAACCTGGACAGCGAGACGGGGCATGCCCTGATCGAGCTGATGCGCCACCTCAACCGCGAGCACAGCGTGACGTTCGTGTTCAGCACGCACGACCCCCGGCTGCTCGACAGCGTGGACCGCATCGTGCGGCTCGAGGACGGCCAGGTGGCCGGGGAGGAGCGGCGCACGCAGGCATGAGGGGGCGAGGGCTCGCCCGCGGAGCCGCGGCGCTGCTGGCACTGGCCGCGGCCGGAACCGCGCTCGCGCAGGTGCGCGTGCGCGTGGAGATCCCCTACGGAGCCAGCGTGGGCGTGGCCTCCTACGGCGGCGCGAGCGCCGGCGAGGCAACGTTCGTGACCGGTCTGCACGTCGACGCCGAGGCGGATCTCGACCCGGTGCGGTTGACGGTGCGCCTCGATCCCTCCCTCACGGCGACCGACCCCGCGTCGGTGCTGCCGCCGAACCCGCTGGCGCAGTCCTCACCGTCCTGGGAGGCCGGGCTCACCGAGGCGTACGCGCTGCTGCGCGAGGGCCCGGTCGACCTCAGCGCGGGGCTCGAGCGCCTGCCCCTCGAGACCGCCCGGCTGACGGTGCCCTACCAGCTCGACCGCACCGCGAAGGACGGGCAGCGGCAGGGCGTGTGGGGGGCACGCGCCAGCCTCTACCTGACGCCGGTCCGGCTGCGGGGCGCCTTCCTGGAGCGCGACGGCTCGCTGGGCGGCGCGCTCAGCCTGCGCGCGGACCTCACGAGCGCCCAGCTCGAGGCGAACGCCGTCTACCTCGACGGCCTGGCGCTGGGCGCGGGGGCCAGTGGCACGCTCGGCGACACCGTGCTCTACGGCGAGGCCTGGCTGCTCTCAGACCCCTGGCGGGGGCGCGGCGCGGTGGGCGCGAGCGGGTACCTGTCCGACGCGCTGTGGACGCTGGAGGCCGCGTTCGCGCCGCCCCTGGCGCTGCCGGAGGCGGCCGCGGCCCCCCAGCTCGCGGGGCAGGTGAACGTGCCGTTGCAGGGCGACAACAGCCTCGAGCTCTACGCCGGGCTCTCCCTTCCGGAGAGCGTCCTGACGCCCGGCAGCCGCAGCCTCGCGGCGCAGGCGTCGGCGACCTGGCTCACCCGCGACCCCTACACGGCGTTCTGAGCAAGACGCCCTGAGCACGCCACCCTGAGGGTCCAGCGCGCGCCGCGACAGCGCGGCGCTCCCACGGTACGGCTCATCGGCTGCGTAGGGTCCTGAGGGCCCGCCGCTCGCGGCCTCTAGCGCGCCCGGGCGATCTCCCGCTCCGCCAGCCAGGTCAGCGCCTCACGCGCCGGCGACGGCGCGAAGACCTCCAGCGCGGCCACGGCACGCTCCGCCTCGGCACGGACGCGCTCGCGCGTGCGCTCATCGGTGTGGTGCTCACGCACCAGCGCGATCATGCGCTCGACATCGCCCTCGTGCGAGGCGTGGCGCCGCAGGATGGTCCGCGCCTCGTCCAGATCGTGCTCGAGGAGCAGCAGCAGGACGGGGTAGGTCGCCTTGCCCTCGCGTAGGTCGCCACCGACCGGCTTGCCCAGGTGGGCGGCGTCGCCCAGCAGGTCGAGGTAGTCGTCCTGCATCTGGAAGGCCCGGCCGTAGTGCATGCCGTAGGCGACCAGCGCATCACGCTCCGGGGCCGACGCCTCGCTCAGGATCGCCACGCCCTCGAGCGCCGAGGCCAGCAGGATCGCCGTCTTCCCCTCGATGACGGCGTCGTAGGCCTCGTAGCTGTAGTCCTCCAGCGTGGCCGTCTGGAACTGCAGCACCTCGCCCTCGCAGATGGCGGCGGCGGTGTGCGACATCAGCTGGGTGAACTCGACGCTGCCCGTCTCGGCCAGCAGCCCCAGTACTCTCGCCAGCATGAAGTCGCCCGACATCACGCTGACGACGTTGCCGTAGCGTCGGAACGCCGCCTGCGCGCCGCGCCGGGTCTGCGCATCGTCGATGAGATCGTCGTGGAGGAGTGAGGCCGAGTGGAGCAGCTCCACCGCGAGCGCCACCCGGAGGGTGCTCTCGCGCTCGGCGTCGAGCAGCTTGCCGGCGAGGAAGCTGAGGCTCGGCCGCAAACGCTTGCCGCCGGCGCCGACCAGATCGTCGCCGATGGCTTCGATGAAGGCCACCGAGGAGTGCAACTGCCCCTGGAGGCGTTCCTCGAAGGTGGCGAGGTCGTTCTGGATCAGGTCGAACACAACGTCCGTCAGTATACGGGCGTGCGCCGGAGCGCCGCAGCGTGGGGCGAGCGGACAGCCACCGCGGTCGCCCGGGGCCGGCCGCTCAGGACCCGACCTTCTCCTTCGAGGCCGTGCCCTGCAGGTAGTACGCGAGGCGCTTGAGCCCCGCCAGGAAGTCGACCGGCTCCACGAACACGCCGGCCGGTACGTTGATGACGGTGGGCGCGAAGTTGAGGATGCCGTGGATGCCGGCGGCGACCAGCCGGTCCGCCGCCTCCTGCGCCACCTGAGCCGGTACCGTCAGGAAGGCGATGTCGATCCCCGACGCCGCCACCCGCTCCTCCAGCTCGTCGACCGCGTAGACGTCGACGCCGCCGATGTGCCGCCCGATCTTCGCAGGGTCGTTGTCGAACGACGCCTCGAGCAGGAAGTCGTACTGGTCGAAGTTGGGGTAGTCGGCGAGCGCCTGACCCAACCGGCCCATCCCCATGATGGCGACGTTCCACGGCCGGGTCAGCCCCAGGATGCGCCGTAGCTCGCGCCGCAAGGTGGGCACGCTGTAGCCGGCGCCGCGCGTGCCGAAGCGTCCGAAGTACGCGAGGTCCTTGCGTACCTGGAAGGCCGACACCTGCGCTTCCTCGGCCAGGACGTCCGAGGAGGTGCGCTTGATGTCGGCCTCTTCGAGGTCGGTGAGGATGCGTAGGTACGTGACGAGACGGCTGACCGTCGCCGTCGGGATGTTCCGCATCAGCGCGGGAAGCTGTCGATCCCTGCGGCCTTGAGCTGAGACTGGACCTGCGTGAGCTTGTCCGGCCCGAAGGGCCCGATGAGCAGCTTCACCAGCCCGCCCTCGGTCCGCTCGGTGACCTGGTAGCCCATCGACGTGAGCTTGTCACGCTGCGGCTTGGCACTGGTCGCGGTGCCGTAGGCGCCGACCTGCAGGTAGTGCTGGGTGCCGCTCGCACCGCTGCTCGACGATGCCGAGGACGTGGTCGACGAGGACGGCGCCGCGCTGCTGGCGCTCGCGCTACCACTGGCGGCGCTCGCCGGCTGCGGGGCGTGGTCCTGCGTGCCCTTGAACTCGTACACGACCGGGTCGACCCCGAAGCCGCCGCTCTTGATCTTGGCGGCGACCGAGTCGGCCTCGGACTGCGTGCGGTACGGACCCACCAGCACGATGGTCAGATCGCCCTGGTCGGCCAGGAAGGCGGGGTAGCCGGCCTTCTGGAAGACCTGCTCCTGACGCTTGGCGTAGTCGGGGTGCGAGAACGCCCCCACGGAGATGCGGTACGGAGCCGCCGCACCCGGCCCGTTGGCCGGCGCCGCCGAGGCGGTGGTGGCCGACGAGGTCGAGGACGACGGCGGAGCCGCGCTGGCGGTGGTCGTCGAGGAGCTGTTGGACGAGCCGGTCGACGGGGCCGCGGCCGAGGAGGCACTGCTGCCGCTGCTGGCCGAGGTCGAGGCGCTGTTGCCGTTCGGCGGGAGCACCGACACGCCGCCGCTGCCGTTCGACGGGGCGGAGGCGGTGGCGCCACCGGACGCGCTCGAGCCGCTGGAGGCGCTCGAGCCGCTGGAGGCCGCGCCGCTCGACGTGCCCGCGGACCCGCCCGTCGACGCCTGCGTCGACGACGAGCCACCGTTGGACGCCGACGAGCCGTTGGCGGTCGAGCTGGTGGAAGGCGACGAGGAGGACGTGGAAGGCGACGTTGCCGACGGCGCCGAGCTCTGCGTGGTGGCGCTCTGCGCCGGAGGGGTGCTGGTCCGGGTGTTCTGCCCCACGGGGAAGAACGAGCCGCCCGTGATGAGCGTGGCGATGATGCCGGCGATCACCGCGACCAGGGCGATCCCGATCAGCAGGTCGGGCCAGTTACGTCTCAGCCAATCCATGGTGCCATTCTAGTGCCTTGGTGCATCAGAGGTACTTGGTGATCGCGTCGCAGGCCTGCTGGTAGCCCTGCTGACAAGAGCTCTTCCAGGCGTCACGCGCCGCGCTGCGGCGGTCCTGGGAGTACAGCGCCCAACCGAGGTTGTAGTAGCTCTCGCTGTCCTTGGGGTTCTGCTGGACGAGCAGCTTGTAGACCGTCTCCGCGTCCTGGAAGCGCTTGGCGGCCAGGTAGGCGGCGCCCAGGTCGACCCGGGCCTCGACGCTGTTGGGAGCGAGCTGCGTGGCCCGCTCGAAGTAGCGGATGGCGGTGGCGTAGCTCTTCTGCTGGTAGTCCGCCAGCCCCGCCCAGAGCTGGGCCTGGGCATCGTCGGCCTTCGCCTGCACGACCTGGTCGAGCTGCTTGGCGGCGGCGGCGTACTGGCCCTTGCGGTACAGGGCGCGACCGGCGATGAAGCGTGCCTGGGTGATCTGCTTGTCGTCCTTGAGCTGGCCGAGTGCGGCCTGCGCGTTGGCGAGCGCCTTGTCGGTCTGAGCGAGCTGGTCGTAGGCCGAGGCAAGGGCCAGGTGGACGTCGCCGTTGTCGGGGGCGAGCTTCGCGGCCTGCTCGAGCGGGTCGAGCGCCTTCTGGGTCTGCCCGCCCTCCAGGTAGCTGACGCCCAGGTTGTACAGCGCCTGCCAGGACTGCGGGTCGGCCTGCGCCGCCTGTTGGAACGACTGCGCGGCGTCGGCGTCACGGCCGAGGCTCTTCTGCAGGGTGCCGAGCTTGACCAGGATGTTGGCCTTGGCGCTCTTGTCACCGGCCGCGTCCGCCTTCTTGAGGGCGCGGTTGAGGGCGAACATGGCGTAGTCGATCTGCCCCTGCTTGACGTAGATGTCGGCGATCAGGGCGCTCACGGTAGTCGTTGCTGTTGGCTTCCAGCTTGGTGAGCTGAGGGAGGGCGTCGAGCCCCTTGCCCGCCTGCTCCAGCGCCTGGCCGCGCCGCAGGATCAGGTCGCCGTTGCCGGGATCGAGCTGCAGCGCCGAGGCGTAGGCGTCGGCGGCCTTGGCGTAGTCGTTGGTGAGCTCGAGCTGCCCCGCCAAGCCCGTGTAGGCGTTGATCTTGTCCTTGGTGGTGGCCCCGGAGTCCGCGGCCTTGATCGCGGCTTCGAAGGCGGCCGCCGCGTCCTTGGCACGTCTCAGCTTGGCCAGCGTGACGGCACGGTTGAAGTGACCGTCGAAGCGCTTGGGATAGAGGCGGGTCACCTCGCTGAACTCGAACAGCGCGGCCTGGTAGTTGCCGCGCGCGTACTCCGAGAGGCCGAGCCCGTAGTGGGCGTCGCCGTTGCTGTAGTCGATCGAGATGGCCTCGAGGAAGCTCTGCTTGGCGTCGACGTACTGGCCCGCCTTGTACTGCGCGTTGCCGAGGTCCACCCAGACCGTCGCGTCGTTGGGGCTGGCCTGGGCCTTGGCGCGCAGATCGGAGATCGACGGTTGGGCCCACGCCGCCGAAAGCACAAGCAACAGGGCGAGGGACGCGAGGAGACCCCTGCCCAAGCCCCGATTGCACGTCATGCTCATCATGCCAGCCTCCAGATCGCTGCGCCTACCTACCCGCATAGACTGCGTGCGAAACGATAATTCCGCTGTCCACTGTAGTATGGCCGTCCGCGCCCGACGTGTGAAATCCCCCACGAGATAGGCCCGTCAGGGCCGGCAGAAACCCGCTCAGGGACGCGCCTCGCTGGCCGGACCGCGGCTCTCGGCAGGTCCCGTTCCCCCCTCGGTGAGGGCGAGCTGCCCGCAGGCGCCGCCGGCGTCGCGCCCTCTGCTGAAGCGCACCGACACCGGCACCCGCAGGCGCTCGAGCTCGGCCCGGAACCGCTCGGTAGCGGCCGGGGTGCTCTCCCGGAAGCCGGAGCCCGGCCACGGGTTGAACGGGATCAGGTTGACGTGGCTCTTCAGTCCGCGCAGCAGGCCGGCCAGAGCCCGTGCCCGCGCCACGTCGTCGTTGACGCCGCGCAGCAGCGTGTACTCGATGGTGACGCGCCGGCCGGTGGCCTCCTGGTAGGCGCGGACCGCGCCCATGATCTCGTCGATCGGGTGCGCGTGCGCGGTGGGGATGATGGCGCGGCGCGCCTCCTCGTCCGGCGCGTGGAGGCTGAGCGCCAGCACCAGCGGCAGCCCCTCCCCCGCCAGCCGCCGGATGCGACTCGGCAACCCGACCGTGGAGAGCGTGATGCGGCGCGGCGACAGGTCGAGCCCCTCGGGCGCCACCAGGGTGCGTACGGCGCGGAGCGCGGCGTCGTAGTTCAGCAACGCCTCCCCCATGCCCATCAGCACCACGTTGCGGATCTCGCCCGGCGGCACGCCTTCGGCCGCGGCCACCACCAGCACCTGTCCCACGATCTCGCCGGCGCTCAGGTTGCGGCCGAACCCGAGCGCGCCGGTGGCACAGAAGGCGCAGCCTGCGGGGCAGCCCACCATCGACGAAACGCACACCGTCTTGCGGTCGGCGTAGGGCATGTACACGGCCTCGGTGCGCTGGCCGTCGGGGAGCCCGAAGAGGTAGCGCACCGAGCCGTCGCGCGAGGGGAAGCGCTGCACGGTGTCGAACGGCGAGATCCGGTAGCGCTCCGCCAAGGCCGCCCGCAGCTCGGAGGGCAGGTTCGTCATGGCCTCGAACGTCTGGGCGCCGTGGCGGTAGAGCCACTGCACGAGCTGGGCACGGCGGTAGCCGGGCTCTCCCTGGGGCAGGGGCAGCTCCGCGGGGGCGGCATCGTACAGGCTGGGCAGGGGGGCCGACATCGCTCGACAGGGTACCGCGACCCCGCCCCGTGGGTCCGGCCGAGGGCGACGGACCCGCTTCCGACGTCCCCCGCCCCTTCGCCGGGCTATCATCCAGCAACGACCCTCGACACCGACGCCCTCTCGTCCATCCCGGGGAGACGACGCATGGCCGCACGGAAGCTGAAGACGATCGGCATGGTGCTGGCAGGCGGCAAGGGAACGCGCCTGCACCCGCTGACCTGGAAGCGGACCAAGCCCGCGGTCCCCTTCGGTAGCAAGTACCGCATCATCGACTTCGCCCTGAACAACATGATCAACTCCGAGATCTTCGGCATGTACGTGCTGACCCAGTTCAAGGCGCAGTCGCTGACCGAGCACATCCAGCGCAACTGGCGCTTCGGCAGCTTCCTGTCCGACTACTTCATCACCCTGGCGCCCGCCCAGATGTACCTCTACGAGGAGCTCGGCGCCGAGTGGTACCGCGGCACCGCCGACGCCATCTACCAGAACCTCCACCTCATCGACAACAACGACGCCGACCTGGTGGCGATCTTCAGCGGCGACCACATCTACAAGATGGACATCAGCCACATGATCGAGTACCACCTCGAACACGAGGCCGACATCACCATCGCCGCCTACCCGACGCCGGTCGCGGACGGGCGCCGCTTCGGCGTGTTGCAGATCGACGCGGACTGGCGCATCGAGGAGTTCCAGGAGAAGCCCAAGGATCCCAAGCCCATCCCGGGCCGCTCGACGCACTGCCTGGCCAGCATGGGCAACTACATCTTTTCGGTCGAGAAGCTGGTCGAGCTGCTGAACCGCGACGCCGCCGACCCGGGCTCGGAGCACGACTTCGGCAAGAACGTGCTGCCCATGGCGCTCGACGAGGGGTACCGGCTCTTCGCCTACGACTTCGCCCGCAACCCCATCCCCGGCCAGGACGGGCCCAACACCTACTGGCGCGACGTGGGGACCCTCGACAGCTACTGGGAGGCCAGCATGGACCTGGTCGCCATCGAGCCCGAGTTCGATCTGTACAACGACCAGTGGCCACTGCGCACCTCGGCCGAGTTCTCCCCTCCCGCCAAGTTCGTCCACGAGGAGGACGACCGCATTGGCCGGGCGCTCAACTCGCTGGTGGCCGGCGGCGTCATCCTCTCCGGGTGCACCGTGCGCCGCTCGCTGCTGTCCCGCCGCGCGCGCGTCCACTCGCACGCCAGCGTGGAGAACTCGGTGCTGTTCGACGACGTCGAGATCGGCGCGGGTTGCACCATCCGCAAGGCCATCATCGACAAGAACGTGACGGTGCCACCCGGCACCCAGATCGGCGTCAACCTGGACGACGATCGTGCGCGCGGCTTCACGGTGACCGAGAACGGCGTGGTGGCGGTGCCCAAGAGCTACAGCTTCCAGTGAGCCCGGGCCCGGCCCCGGCGCGACCGCGGGCCACCCCACGAACCCCGATGGAAGCGCGCCTGGAGGATGGTCCCTTGGCTTACAGCCGCGGTTCCTGCCAGGGTGCTACCCTTGTTTGACTAGCACCGCGCGCGCGACGCGCGGTTCGACCCATGCGGCGGCGCAAGCCGCCCGCTGGAGGATCTGTTGAGACGATCGTTCAATCCCTGGCTGCTCGTGATGCTCATCATCCTGGGCATCTTCGTGTTCAACCAGTTCAACTCGGGCGGCTCGAGCCGCGAGATCAATTACTCGACCTTCACCAACCTGGTCGACCAGGGCAAGGTCGCGTCGGTCACCGTCGATCGCACCAACGGCAACATCGACGGGCAGCTCAAGACCGCCTCGCAAGTGACCATCAACGGCCAGCCGGAGACGATCCAGTCGTTCCACACGACCGCGATCATCACCGACTCGCTGCTCTCCACCCTGCAGAAGAACGTCTCCAGCGTCACGATCCGCAACCCACCGCAGTGGATCGGCTTCGTCGTCGGCTCCATCCTGCCGATCGCACTGCTGCTGGGCTTCTTCTGGTTCGTCTTCATGCGAGCGCAGGGCGGGCCCAACCAGGTGATGCAGTTCGGCCAGTCGAAGGCCAAGCTGTACGGCCGCGAGAACAAGGTGCAGACCACCTTCACCGACGTCGCCGGCCACAAGGAGGCCAAGCAGGAGCTGATGGAGGTCGTCGACTTCCTGAAGAGTCCTCAGAAGTACCTGCGGATCGGCGCCGAGATCCCCAAGGGGGTCCTGCTCGTCGGTCCGCCCGGTACCGGCAAGACCCTGCTGGCCAGGGCGGTCGCCGGTGAGGCGGGCGTGCCCTTCCTGACGGTGAGCGCTTCCGAGTTCATGGAGATGTTCGTGGGCGTCGGCGCCAGCCGCGTGCGCAACCTCTTCGAGGAGGCCCGCAAGGCGGCCCCCGCCATCATCTTCATCGACGAGCTCGACTCCATCGGCCGCCGCCGTGGCGCCGGCATCGGGGGCGGGCACGACGAGCGCGAGCAGACCCTGAACCAGATCCTGTCCGAGATGGACGGCTTCGAGAAGGACACCTCGGTCATCGTGGTGGCGGCCACCAACCGGCCCGACATCCTCGACCCGGCGCTGCTGCGGCCTGGACGCTTCGACCGTCAGGTGACCATCGGTCTGCCCACGCAGTCCGAGCGCGAGGAGATCCTCAAGGTCCACATCCGCAACAAGCCGGTGGCCGAGGACGTCAACCTGCGCCGCCTGTCGGAGGCCACCCCGATGTTCTCGGGGGCCGACCTGGAGAACCTCACCAACGAGGCGGCACTCATCGCGGCGCGCTCGAACAAGCAGATCATCAGCTGGACCGATTTCAACGAGGCGCTGGACCGCATCACCCTCGGGCTCAGGCGCGGCAGCCTGGTGCCCACCGAGGACGAGCGGCGCATCCTCGCCTTCCACGAAGCGGGGCACGCCGTCGCCTTCGCGGCCCAGCCCGACCTGGGCAACATCCGCAAGGTGACCATCATGCCTCGAGGCGGCGCGGGCGGCTTCATGGCGCCCCTGTCCAAGGAGGAGATGTTCTACAACATCGACCGCTTCCGCAGCCAGTTGGTCGTGGCGTTCGGCGGGCGCGTGTCCGAGAAGCGCGTGACGGGGACCATCTCGTCGGGGGCGAGCAACGACCTCAAGCAGGCCACCGAGCTCGCCAAGCAGATGGTGCTCGACATGGGCATGGGCAAGGAGGAGTACGTGGCCTGGGGATCCGACCAGGGGCCCGTCTTCCTGGGCGGCGAGATCTCACGCCGCAAGGACTTCTCCGAGGAGACCGCCCGCGAGCTCGAGGAGGAGGTCACCAGGATCCTGGAGTCCACCTACCGCGAGTGCGAGCGCGTCATCGAGGAGAACTGGGCCGCCGTCGAAGCGGTGGCCAACGCCCTGCTCAAGCGCGAGACGATCGACGGCAAGCTGATCCACGGTGCCTTCGAGAAGGCCAGGGCGGGCGTCGCTCCGGAAGAGATCACCGACTGGATCATCGGCCAGGCCGACGAGGTGGAGCGCCGCCTGCAGGAGCAGGAGGAGCGGCAGCGGCGAGCCGAGGAGGAGCGGCGGCGCAACGCCAGCGACCACGGCCGCACGCCCCCGACCATCGAGCCGCGCCCCGCCTCGGAGACCGGCAGCTGAGCCGATCGGGCCCGGAGGTCGCCTGATGGGGTGGCCCGGCATCACCGGCGAAGGGGCCCGCGCGTCCCACGCCGGAAACGACGCAACGAACCGTGCGGGCGAACCTGGGGGGCGCGCCCGCACTCCTCATGCAACGCGGGGTATCATCGACCCCGAGTCGATCCCGGGGAGCGCCTGAATCGTGTCGTTGCTGGACGGGAAATACGAGATCATCAGCCAGACGGCGGTGGACCGCGGCCGCACCCTCATCGAGGCGACCGCGCCCGACGGGACGCTGGTGAGGATCGAGTGGTTCGAGCTTGAGCCGGTCAAGGAGCAGGCGTTCGAGCGCTACCGGCGCGTCCTCAAACGCCTCAAGCGCACCGGCAAGGCCGCCGTCTACGATGTCATCTCGCGCCCCGGCGCGCACTACGTCGCCTGGGAGAGCGTCGGCGATGGGCTGGCCCGCGCTCGCGACGACGAGATCGATGCGGTGCTGCTGGAGAACGGCTTCGACGCCGCCTCCGCCGACGTGCGCCGCAACGGGCGCAGCGCCCGGCTCTACGGCCTCACCTGGGACGGCGGCGCACCCGTGCAGCAGCACGCGGTCCAGCCCGAGCCAGCGCCGCACAAGCCGGCGCCGCGACGCGGGCTGCCGGGGCGCCTCGCGCCCTGGGGCCTGACCCTGCTGCTCATCGTGGCCTCGCTGGCGCTCATGGCCGGGGGCTTCCTCCGGCGCACCAACAACCGCACGGTCCAGGTGCCCAACGTGGTGGGTCAGAACGTCAACGACGCCCAACGCGCGCTGGCGCGCCTCGACCTCGCCGCCAACCCGACGCCGCTCGAGTCCCCCTCCCCGGCCGGCACGGTGCTCTCGGTGCAACCCGCCGCCGGGACCGAGCTGCGGCCCGGGCGCACGGTCCAGCTCAGCTACGCCCTCCCGCAAGGGCAGCTCGCCAGCACCAAGGTGCCGCAGCTCGTCGGCGAGACCTTCCCCGGCCAGGTGAGCACCGCGCTGCAGCAGGCGGGGCTCGAGCTGGGCACCATCGCGCGCATCCACGCCTCCACGCCCGCCGGGGTGGTCCTGGCACAGTCCGCCCCGAGCGGCTCGAAGCTCGCCAAGGGGCAGGCGGTGAACGTGCTCATCAGTGTCGGCCCGGTCGGGCAGCAGACGTTCCTGCCGAAGCTGGTGGGGCTCACGGTCGACGACGCCAAGTACCTCGCCCAGGTAGCGGGCCTCGCGCCCGACCAGATCCTGGTCGACAAGGTCGACGCCCCCGACGGCTACCCGGGCGAGGTGTTGAGCCAGTCGCTGGCCCCCTACCTGCCCGAGCCGCTCGACCAGGCGATCCTGCGGCTGGTGGTGGAGCAGGGGGCGGCCGCCGGCAGCCAGCAGCCCGCTACCGTGCCATCGCTGGTCGGCATGAGCCTCGACCAGGCCACGACGGTGGCGACCGGCTACACCATCAGCACCACCACGGTCGAGTCGCCGCTGCTGCCGGAGGGCGTGGTCCTGCAGTCGCCGGCGCCGGGTGCCGATCCCGGCGATCACAAGCTGGCCCTGACCGTCAACGTGCACCCCGTGACGCTGACCGACCCGGGCGCGGTGGCGACCGTCAAGCAGCCGACCCTGCGCCACGTGCCCTACGCCTGGACGATCCAGCCCGGCATCCCGCAACAGGTGGCCACGGTCTACGCCAAGCCGCTCAACGGCCAGCGGACGCTCGTCGACCGCACCACGGTGCAGGGAGGCCAGCTGCTCCAGGGCACCTGGCTGACCACCTACCCAGGGCCGGTGACGTTCACCCTCGAGCTCAACGGTCAGCCCTACGGCTCGCCCCTGTTCGTGCCCTGACGCTGCTGCGCTGACCCCACTGTCGCCCCAGACCCCGTTCTTCGGGCCCGCGACGCGGTAGAGTATCGGCCGGCTCTGTGTGCCGCGGGTGCACCGCCATTCCGGTCCGACCCCCACATCCATGGGTGTGCGGGCCGCCTTCGCCGCAGGCCCCGTAGGGCTACCCGACGAGGTTGACGCCTCCGCACGCCGCCCATCCTCGGGGGAGGGGCGGGGGCCGCCGGCGCGTCTCGCACCCGCTCATCGTCTCAGGAGGGGAACGTGCTGCAGACCATCCGTGACCTCGCACGGTACGTGCGAAACCACGCCCGGGCGTACCTGCTCGGCGTGGTGATGATGGTCGTCAACGCGTTCTTCACGACGATGACGCCCATCATCCCAGGCATGGCCATCGACGCCCTCAAGCAGGGCACGATGACCCTGGAGCGCATGTGGTGGTTCGTGGCCGCCTTGCTGGGCACGGCGCTTGCGGGTGGGCTGGCGATGGTGATCGTGCGTCGCAGCCTGCTGGCGGCCAGCTGGGAGATCCAGTTCGACGTACGCCACGACCTGTTCCGCCACTTCGCGCGGCTCGACAGCGCCTACTACGACAACCACCGCGTGGGCGACCTGATGGCGCGCCTGACGGCCGACCTCAACGCGGTCCGGATGTTCGTCGGCGTGGGGGCGTTCCAGGCCATCAACACGGCGCTGCTGCTGGCCTTCACGATCACGCGCATGGCCCGCCTCAGCCCCAGCCTGACCCTGATGATGCTCGGCATCATGCCGATCATCTCGGTGACGTTCTTCATCTTCATGCGCATCATCCATCGCCGCTACCAGAAGGTGCAGGAGCAGTTCAGCGATGTGTCGGCGATGGCGCAGGAGAACTTCGACGGCATGCGGGTGGTGAAGGGCTTCGGGATCGAGGACCGGCACCTGCACACCTTCCGCCGCCTCAACGACGAGTACATCCGCCGCTACCTGAAGCTCACCCGGGTGGACGGTCCCCTCGACCCGTTGATGGAGACCCTCTTCGGCATCGCCGTGACGCTGCTGCTGCTCGTCGGTGGGCGCTACGTGCTGGGGGTGGGCGGCAACCTGACCATCGGCCAGTTCTCGAGCTTCGTGTTCCTGTTCAACGGCATCCAGTGGCCGCTCATCGCGCTGGGCTGGATCGCCAACCTGGCGCAGCGCGGCTCGACCTCGTGGCATCGGCTCCGGGAGATCCTCGACAGCGAACCCGCCATCCAGGACGGTCCCGACACCGACTACGGCCTGACGAGCATCAAGGGCGAGATCGAGTTCCGGCACGTCAGCGTCGCGTTCGAAGGGGTGCCGGCGCTGGAGGACGTCAGCTTCCACATCCGCCCCGGCGAGAGCGTCGGCATCACCGGCCGCACCGGGGCCGGCAAGACCCTCATCGCCAGCCTCATCGCGCGCACCCTCGACCCCGACGCCGGCGAGATCCTCCTCGACGGCATCGACATCCGGCGCTACCCGGTGGCGGTGGTGCGGCGTTTCATCGGGCTCGTCCCGCAGGAACCCTTCCTGTTCAGTGACACCATCGCCGAGAACATCGCCTACGGTGTGCCCGAGACCGACATGGCACGCATCAGGCCGGCGGTGGAGCGCGCCGCGGGGCTGGCACAGCTCGCCAACGACGTGGACGGCTTCCCGCTCGGCTATGAGACGCGCCTGGGCGAGCGGGGCGTGACGCTCTCGGGCGGGCAGCGCCAGCGGACCGCCATCGCCCGCGCGATCGTGCGCGACCCGCCGGTGCTGATCTTCGATGACGCCCTCTCGGCGGTGGACACGCAGACCGAGGCGCGCATCCTGGAGGGTCTCGAGCAGGTCCAACGCGGACGCACCACCCTGATCGTGGCGCACCGCATCAGCGCCTTCCAGCACTGCGACCGGGTGATGGTGCTGGAGCGTGGCCGCATCACCGAGGAGGGCACCCACGAGGACCTGCTGGCGCAGGAGGGCTGGTACGCCGACATGCATCAGCGTCAGCAGCTCGAAGCGGACCTGGAGGCCGCCTGATGGACGCCGCCGAGCGCCTGGGCGCACCCCGTGCCGTGACCGACATGGACCTCCCCGAGTACTCGGTCGAGGAGGCCAAGGCCGAGTTCCGCCGCAAGCGCAGCGGCCGTCGCGAGCGCATGCGCGAGGAGAGCAAGCTGGACGAGGACGGCGAGCCGTTCGAGAAATCGTTCGACTGGCAGATCATGGGCCGGCTCATGGGCTACCTGAAGCCGTACCGCCGCCAGCTGTCGGTCGCCATCGTCGCGCTGCTCGCCTACAGCGCGCTGACGCCCGCCTTCCCCACGCTGCTGGCGCAGGCCGTCGACCGCTACATCGTGGCCGACAAGGCGCCCTTCAGCGGCTTCACCTTGGACCAGCGACTCCACGGCCTGACCGTCATCGTGCTGATCTACCTGGGCCTGCGGCTGGTGAACTTCGGCTTGCGCTACGGCTACACCTACCTGGTGGAGTGGCTCGGGCAGCACATCATCTACGACATCCGGCGCGAGGTGTTCGGCAAGATCCAGCGCCTCCACATGGGCTTCTTCGACCGCACCCCGGTCGGCCGCCTCATCACGCGCATCACCAGCGACGTCGAGGCGGTGCAGACGATGATGACCGACGGCGTGGTGGGGCTGATCGCCGACGTCGGCATGCTGGCGGGCCTGCTGGTCTACATGTTCAGCATCAACTGGCGTCTGGCGCTCATCACGCTGACCGTGATGCCGGTGCTGTTCTTGGTGCTGAACCTGCTCAGGCGGCGCATCCGCGATGCCTACCGCGCCGTCCGGCTACGGACCTCGCGCTCCAACGCCTACCTGGCCGAGAACCTGGCCGGCATGCGCACGGTGCAGCTGTTCAACCGCGAGGCTCGCAACCAGCGCCGCTTCGATCGCATCAACCTGGGCCTGCTCGACGCCTACGCCGAGCAGATCCGCTGGTTCAGCCTGTTCTGGCCGACGGTGAACCTGCTGTCGGCGGCGGCGATGGCGATGATCCTGTACTACGGCGCGCTGGAGATCGTAGGCCCCGGGCTCTCCGGGACCGTCACCATCGGGGTGCTGGTCGCCTACATCCAGTTCTCCAACATGTTCTTCCGGCCGCTGCGGGACCTGTCGGACAAGTTCAACATCATGCAGGCGGCCATGGCGTCATCCGAGCGCATCTTCGGCCTGATCGACACGCCGGAGCAGATCAGCAACCGTCCCGATGCCGTCCACTTCGAGACCGCCTTCCAGGGCGAGGTGGCGTTCGACCACGTCCACTTCGCCTACGACGCCGAGGACTGGGTGCTGCGGGACGTGAGCTTCACCATCCGGCCCGGCGAGTCGGTCGCCTTCGTGGGCCACACCGGTGCGGGCAAGACCACCATCATCAGCCTCATCAGCCGCTTCTACGACGTGCAGCGCGGTGCCGTGCGCATCGACGGGCGCGACGTGCGCGACTACGACCAGGTCGAGCTGCGCCGGCACGTGGGTATCGTGCTGCAGGACCCGTTCCTGTTCAGCGGCACCGTCCGCAGCAACATCACGCTCGGCGACGACAGCATCCCTCACGAGCAGGTGGAGCAGGCGGCGCGCTTCGTGAACGCGCACGGCTTCATCTCGCGCCTCCCCGGCGGCTACGACACGCCGGTGCGCGAACGCGGCGCAGGCTTCTCCACCGGCCAGAAGCAGCTCATCGCCTTCGCGCGGGCGCTGGTGCAGAACCCGGACATCCTGCTGGTGCTCGACGAGGCCACCGCCAACGTCGACACCGAGACCGAGGAGCTCATCCAGGACGCCCTCCACAAGCTCATGCAGGGGCGCACCAGCATCATCATCGCCCACCGGCTCTCCACCATCCAGGACGTGGACCGGATCATGGTCATGCGCAAGGGCAAGCTCATCGAGGAGGGCAGCCACGGCGACCTGCTGCAGCAGGACGGCTACTACCGCAAGCTGTACGAGCTGCAGTTCCGGGAGGGCCCGAGCAGCGCCTGAGTCGCCCAGCGGGGCGCTAGAGCCCGGCGAACAGGTCGTCCACCGGCGGCTCCGGGAAGGCGCCACGGACCCCGCCCAGCGAGAAGGTCTCCCGGCCCATGAAGGCGCGCCACCCCTCCTGACCGTCCCGGCCGGCGGCGAAGCTGGAGCGCGGCCCGACCTGGCTGCGGTGCGAGCGGATCGCCCGCTCCTTGGCCTCGAGCCACGCCGACACGTCCAGCACCGCGGCGAAGGAGTCATCGCTAACCGCGTAGAGGCCGGGGTCGAGTCGGGCCATGGGGCTCTCCGGGCGGCTCTCCTGGATCTCACGCATCCGCTCCAGCGGCATGGCGTTGTAGTAGAGGCGTCGGGGCGGGCGCTCGGTCACGCTCCCGGCCGACCAGAACGCCGCCGTGGCCGCCCGCTGGATGCGGATGTGGTCGATGTGGCCGTAGGCGCCGTGGGGGTCGAAGGTGAGCATCACCGTGGGGTTGAGCTCCGCGATCCACGGTCGGAGGACGGCCTCGATCTCGAACTCGTCGACGTTCATCAAGGCCCTCGGGTCGTCGTAGCGCGTCCGCTCGTGGCGGCCCGAGTCGTGGAAGTCCAGGAAGATCGGCTCGCCGATCCCGAGCGCGCGGCAGGCGTCGCGCAGCTCCTGCTCGCGCAAGGCGCCGATGTCGGTGTCCGGATCGATCGCGGGGTCGGTGATCTTGCCCGACTCTCCGCGCGTGGCGCAGATCAAGTGGACGTCGACACCCGAGGCCGCGTAGCGCGCCAGCGTACCGCCGGTGCCGAAGGCCTCGTCGTCGGGGTGGGCGTAGACAGCGAGCAGCGACATGGCCCCATCCTACGGCCCGCGCCCCGATGCGCCCGTCAGCGAGGGCGACTCACAATCCTCACGTAACCCTTAGGCCCGGCTCAGCGCCCGGAGCTAGGGTTGGTGGTGCAGGGCAACGTCGTAACACCTCCTAGAGACACGTGACCCCTCCACGAAAGGCCGGACCGCCCTCGCCGGCCTTTCACTTTTGCTTGGGTATGGGGGCGTTACTGTTTCAGTACCTTGACCCGGTAGAAGAACGGCAGCTCCTGCCCCGGCTCCATGGGCGCGAGCACGGTCCAGCGCACATCGGTGTAGCTCGTCGGCTCGGCCACCTTGCGGCTGCTGCCGCTGCCCACCAGCACGGGCGGCTTGGAGAAGGACTGACCGCCATCGGCGGAGAACTCCGTGAGGAGCTTGTCCGAGGACGGCGTGGCGGAGTTGGGAACGTACTGCATGCCCTTGGGCACGGGGCTGCTGATCTGCACCACCCCGGCGGGCAGCGTCGTGTCGGAGGTGTTCTTGGCGAACAGCCGGTACTCGACGATCTGGCCGGGTCGCGCGGTGTCGGCCTTGGTGAGCTTCTCGCCCTTGGTGCCGTCGCTCTTCGTCACTTCGCTGACGACGTAGATCTCGGTGCGGATCTGGATGGGGTTGCTGGTAGCGCTCTGGCTCCCGCCGGACTGCGAACCGGAGTCCTGCGCCAGAGCCGCGCCCAGGGGGGCGATCGCGAACAACGCGGCCGCCACGAGGAGAGCATGCCGTCCTGGTCTCATCGGCTCACGATACCAGGCGCGGATGACGCGGTCTTGAAAGCTGTCTGAAGGTTCGGCCAAGACGCCGGCAGCGGTTCGCGGCGCGTCAGCGGTTCTGCTCCGCCGCCCCGGCCTGTCCGCTCCCCGGCACGGAACCGGAGCCGCCGTGCAGCGCGGAGCCAGCGAAGGTCACGTAGGGTCTCGCCTCGGGCACGCCGTTGTGCGCTGCGGCCTCGAACCAGCGCAGCGCCTGCGCGAAGTCCTGTTTCACACCGGAGCCGTGGAACAGGGCCAGCGCGTACTGGAACTGCGCCGGCCCGTACCCCACGCGGGCCGCCTGCTCGTAGTACGCCGCGGCCTGCGAGGCGTCGCGCGGGACCCCCATGCCCCGTGCGTAGAGCTTGCCGAGCGCCAGCTGGGCCTGCGGGTAGTCCTGGTTGGCGGCGAGGCGGTACCAGGCTGCGGCGTCGTGGTTGCTCCACGGACGTCCCTGGCCGTTCTCCGCCATGTAGCCGAGCATGTACTGGGCACGCGGGTCGCCCGCCTGGGCTAGTGGCGTCCAGAGCCGCCGGGCCTGCGCGAAGTCGCCGTCGTTGTAGGCGGCCATGCCGGCAGCCATGCTGGCCGGTGGGTGCGCACGGCCCGCCTCCATGCCGTTGATGGCCTGCAACGCCAGGAGCAGCACCAGCGAGGCAGTGAAGCCGATGAGCAGGTAGCCCCGCAGGCCCAGCCCCCGGGAGGCGGGTGGACCGCCGGAGGAGCGTGGGCGCGGCGTCGGCGCCGTCTCGCGCTGCGGCGCCTGCTCGTCCGAGGGACGCTCCGTGAGCGACCCCTGGGCAAGGGCATCGACGTCCGGTTCCTCGTGAGGGGACGGCACCCAACGCGTCGAGGACAGGAACATGGTGGAGGGCGTGGCGTCGCCCTCGCCGCGGAGCTGCGGGCCGGCGGTCGCTGGGGCTACGTCGAGCCTCCCGCCGTCCGCCACGGCCGGCCGGTCGGCATCGGCCGGCCGCACCGAGACCGCCACACCAGCCTCGGCGAACGCCTGGGCGATGAGGTTCGCCTTCTCCTGCAGCACGGGCTTGGTGACGGGGCCGGTCCTACCGTCGAGCAGCTTGCGCACGCGGCCCGGGTCCATGCCGAAGCGACCGGCGATGACGGCGGCGATCTCCCCCACCGAATCGCCGGGCACCGGCTCCCTGACCTCGACCACGAACCGCTTCTCCGGCACGGTGCCCTCCCGGGACATCCTTCATTGTACGCACGCGACGTCCGCACCGCCGTTTGGAACTGCGCTTCCGGTCGTCGTCGGTCCTGCCTGGGCGCGCCCGCGTTCCCGGTGCTATCCTCGCATCACCCATGAAGCTGCTCCTGACGATCGTTCAGGACGCTGATGCCCCGCGTCTGCAGGAGGCTCTCGCCGAGCGCGGGTTGCAGTCGACGAAGCTGGCCTCCACCGGCGGCTTCCTGCGCGAAGGCAACACCACCATGATCATCGGCGTAGCGGACACGGAGGTGGAGCAAGTGAAGGGCGTCATCCGCGAGACCTGCCGCGAGCGCACCAGGATGACCCCCGCGACGCCACCCCTCCACGCCCTCGAGGGGGTCTTCGCGAGCCAACCGATGGAGGTGCCCGTCGGCGGGGCCATCGTGTTCGTACTCGCGGTCGAGGCGTTCGAGCGGCTCTGAGCGCTCACGAGCGCGCGCGCAGGGCCCGCAGGTCCAGTGCGCGCAGCTCCCGGAACCGGAACGCGAAGGCCAGGGCGGTCGCACCGCTCACGGCAGCGGCGACGAACAGCAGGGGGTAGCCCACGAGCGATGCCAGGGCGCCGGCCAGGACCGGAGCCAGGCTCGGAAGCGACAGATACGTGTTCGAGAGCCCCACGTAGAGGGGTCGCTCCTCCTCCGGGGCGAGCGCGTAGAGCAGGTTCCACGCGGCGATCCCGACGCTCGAGTTGCCGGCGGCCGAGAACGCGAACACGATGGCGAACGCGCGCCAATCCGGCAACGCCAGCGCGGCGATCGGCGCCAGCAGCAGCATCACCACGCCGAGCTGCAGGATGGTCACGTTGCGGGCCCGGTTGGCCGGGCCTCGGAACACGAAGTTGGCGCCGATCGACGCGAACGTGGCGACGATGACGTAGCTGCCGAGCACCCTGGAAGGAGCCCCCAGCACGTGGATGGCGTAGACCGCGTAGAAGGGGTCGGCCAGCAGGGCGAGCAGGCCGAGGAAGCGCACACGGAGGAAGCGCCGTAGGCTCGGGTCCCGCCGCATCACCCCGGGGATGGCGCCGATCATCGTCAGGAACGGCTGCTTCAGCGCCGGCTTGCCGGCCGGCTCCCGCACCATGCTGAACGACAGGTAGGCGATGCCTGCGAGGACCGTGCCGAGCAGGAAGACGGTACCGAAGTCCTGCGGGAAGGGGACGGAGCCCGCCAGGATGTGGCGCAGCACCACCCCGGCGATGAGGGCCAGCGCGCCACCCACGGCGTTGCGCAGCGCCCAGAAGGTCCCCAGCCGGAAGTGCGGCACGACCTTGGCCGTCACGTCCGCGAACGGTACGCCCGTCACGCCCCCGGCCACCGCGTTGACGGCGATCATGGCGAGCACCACGAGCACGACCACGCCGGGACGGTGCCCGAGTAGGAACACGGCCGCCGTCATGAGCCCCCAGGCGGACACCCTCACCAGCGACATCCGCCGGTACCACGGCATCTTGAGCGGCTCGTGGGCGAGCCGGTGCGCGACCAGCAGCTGCGGCAGGTACCAGCCGCCGATACGCAGGGCGGGCACCAGCCCCACGATCGCGTTGGGCGCCCCCAGCGCGGCCAGGAAGGGTGCCAGCACCAGGGTGCTGTGGAAGAAGGCCTCCGAGCCGTTGACGAAGATGCCGTTGTAGACGCCGAGCCAGAAGTTGCGATCCGGCCTCTGCGCCTGCTGCATGCGCGCCATCGTACCGCCGCGAGGGCGGGGCCGGGTGCGGCACGCCCATGGGCAGGACGGTTGTCTCTGGTTGACCGGGAGCTCCGCTCCCGATACTCGACTCGAAGCACAACTGGGCTGTCCCTGGACCTACCGAGGAGGAACCATGCCCGTCTCCGTTCATCGCGTCCGCTACTACTATGCGACCGTCGAGGAGATCCCCGGTCAGACCTACGCCATCCTGTCGCAGCTCGCCGCCTGCGGGGTGAACCTTCTGGCCTTCACGGCCGCGCCGGTCGGACCCAAGCACGTGCAGTGGTCGTTCTTCCCCGCCGACACCAAGGAGTTCGAGGACGTCGCGCACGACATCGGACTGCCGGTGCTGGCCATCCAGGACGCCATCCTGGTGCAAGGCGACGACCGCCTCGGCGCCCTGGCCGAGCTGCACGAGAAGCTCTGCGATGCCAAGGTCGAGGTGTACGCGACCAGCGGTGTGACCGCCGGCGGCGAGCGCTTCGGCTACGTCATCTACGTGAAGCCCGACGAGATCGACCGCGCCGCCGCCGCCCTCGGGGCGCAGGCGACCTGAGGGCGCGCCGCTGGCCTTGCGACCGGCGCGGCCGGCCGGTATGGAGCCGACGCCGTATGCGCGCGAGGAGCGCGAGAATGCGCCGCAGACGCAACCTTTGCGGTTTGCCGTTCGTTGACAAGGCGCGTGGCGACCCCGTACACTACAGGTCGCTTGGGGCTGTGGCGCAGTTGGGAGCGCGCCTGAATCGCACTCAGGAGGTCAGGGGTTCGAATCCCCTCAGCTCCACCAAGTATTCCTCGGGACAGGGGCGCGGCCGGCGTGGGTCGCGCCCCGCTTCCGTGCCGCCAAGCGCACGCGGGAGGGTGAGACCATGAGCTTCGACGCCCACTACGACCCGGAAGCCTGTGCCCTCGTCCTCGGGCCTGCCGGCTCGGAACCCTTCCAGGCCTGGGACGCCGCGCATCACGTCTTCGTCATTGCCTCGCTGCAGGACCCCGGCGGCTGGCCCGAGCTGATCGGGCGCCAGCCGGCCTTCGCCCCCGCGCTGGCCTACGGCTTCCGGCGCGCCGTGCTCGAGATCGCGGGCGCGCACGTGCCCCTCATGCTCGAGGCGGACGATCCGCAACGCACGCTCGCCGGCACGGTCTTCCTCGGGCTCAGTCTCGAGGAGCTCGAGCGCGTGGAGGCCCTCCAGCTCGCAGGAGGGTTGCGGCGCCGCATCGAGCTCGAGGTGACCGTGGGCGAGCGTCGCGTGGACGCCGTCGGCTACGTCAAGCGCGACTAGCCTCGTCGCGCGCGTACCAGCTCCGCCAGATCCAGCGGTAGAGCGGGATCCAGCGCGGGATGCGGTTCAACACCGGCACGAACGGCAGGAAGAGCGGCAACAGGACCAGCGCCACCAGAACGATGAGCACCACCTGCAAGTCGCCGTTCGGCGAGGTCACCATGGGCGGCACCTGGTAGAGGAACGTGTAGGGCCATAGCCACCAGGCGCCGGGGTAGGGACCGGTCTCGTGGCTGATGCCCCAGGTCTCGCCCACCATGTTCAAGGAGCGCGCGACGGCGTGATCGACGGCCCCCTGGAAGAACAGCAGCGCGCGCGTCATGTCGAGCGCGTAGGGCTGTCGCGAGCCGGCCTCCAGGGCGCCCGCCAGCAGACCGGAGCGCCCCAGCCGGAGCATGCCGTCCATCAGCTGCGGTACCGGGCCGTAAGCGCCGGGGGTCGAGCGCCGCCGCCCGCTCGAGCGGTGCGAGCACCAGGTCCTTGGCCGGGTGGACGGGGTCGGTCACGCCGAACCAGTTGGCGGGCGCGATCCCGAGCACGCGTTGCGCACCGGCCCTGTCGGAGGTGTAGGGAGGACCGTAGCCGTTGAGGTCGCTCGTCCCGGCCAGCATCCGCGCCGCGGTCCGCACGAGCGCCACCGGCTGGTCGCGGGCGACGTCCTGGGCGCGGACCGTCGGGTAGTCCGGCGAGCCGAACAGGATGGCCAGCACCCCCACCAGGGCGAACACCAGCGCCAGCACCACCAGCCCCTCCAGCAAGAGGTCGTACGGCTTGGTGGGGACGCCGCGGAGCGTCTCCTCCGAGCGAACGCTCATCGTCCGCCTTCGCCCGCCTTGGCACCTCGCAGCGGCAGCGGGCGGACCGGACCGTCACGGCGGATGAGGAACAGGTGCAGCCCGACCAGCCCGACGATCACCAGCGGCAGCACCACCACGTGCAGCGTGATCACCTGCCCGAGGTTCATGGGGTTGAAGAGGCTCCCACCCCCCGCCGAGTTGATGGCGTCCTTGGACTGCACCGCGATCCACTGGGAATCGAAGCTGGTCTGCGCCAGGTAGCCGGTCAGCCCGGTGAACAGGGCCACGAAGAACGCCAGCATGCCGACGGCCCAGGTCGGCCAGCGGCCGTCCCGCCAGGCCGCCATGAAGAACTTGGTCGCCATGTGCAGGACCAGCGCCGCGAAGAAGACCTGGACCCCCCAGAAGTGGAGCGAGTTGACGAAGCGACCCACCGGACGGTGGTGGTACCAGGTCGGGCCGAACGCTGCCAGCACGATGCCGCTGGCGATGAGCTCGACGAGTGCCATCAGGGTGCCGGCGCCGAACAGGTACGCCAGCGAGTCGACGTAGACCGGCATGCGCGTAGGGAGCGCGTCCTCCAACGTGAGATTGCGTTGGAGGGAGCGCTGGAAGCGGCGGGTCAGGTTCATGCGTCGGCCTCGTCCGTGGCTTCCAGGAACGCCGGGAGTCGGAACCAGGCAGCGAAGAGCAGGGCGAGATCGATCAGGACCCAGGCCACGATGTTGGGCAGGGCCAGGTCGAACACGCTGAACACCACGTGGGGGACGGCGGGCAGGAGTTGCGTAGGAAGGGACTGCATGGCTGCACCTCCTCGCGAACGGCCACGGCACGGACCGGACGCCCGCGCCGGCCACTCGCCGCAAGGCTAGGCCCGCGAACGCGCAGTCTCGTGAGCTGGAGATGGCATTCGTGAACGAATGCACGTGCTCCCTGTGAACGGACGACCACGGTGTCACCCACGGCGGTAGGATGACCCCGCTGTGACGCTGCTCCTCGGCCTCTTCGTCTCCGGCATCGCCGCCGGATCGCTGGGCGCGCTGCTCGGGCTCGGTGGCGGCATCTTCCTGGTGCCCGTGCTGACCCTGCTGTTCGGCCTGCCGGTGCGGGTGGCGGTGGGGACGAGCCTGGTGTGCGTGATCGCCACCTCGGCCGGGGTGGCGGCGCTGGCGAGCGAGGAGGGCGGCGCGGACGTGCCGCTCGCGCTGCGCCTGGAGATCGCCACCGCCGCCGGCGCCGTGTTCGGCGGGGTGGTGGGCGTCCTGGTGCCGGCGCGGGCTTTGAGCCTGCTGTTCGCCGTGGTGGTCTTCGGGAGCGCCGGCTACACCGTCTACAAGGGGCTCGGACACGCCGAGGAGGCGATGTACCGGCGCGACTACCGTCCGCGTCGCTGGGGGCTCGGGTACGCAGTCGCCAGCCTCGCGGGGATGGTGTCGGGGCTGCTGGGCGTGGGCGGGGGGTTCATCAAGGTTCCCACCATGTACGCCATCATGGGCGTCCCGCTCGGTGTGGCGACCGCCACCAGCAACTTCATGGTCGGCATCACGGCCGCCGCCAGCGTGTTCGTCTACCTGGGGCGGGGCGACGTGCGGCCGGTCGTCACCGTCGCGACGGCCGCCGGCGTGTTCCTGGGGGCGGCCCTGGGAACGCTGCTCCAGGGGCACCTGCGCGTGTCCTGGTTGCGCTGGGCGCTGGTGCTGCTGATGGTGGCCATCGGCGTGCAGATGCTGTGGAAGGGGTTCTGAGGTGCCGGGCGAGGCGCGCGCGACGAGGGACCCGGCCGGCATGGACCGCGCCATGCGCCGCGTGTCCCGCGCCCTCTCGGCGTTCGCGCTGGGCCTGATGGCGGCCGGGTTCGTGCTGGCCGCCGTGCACCACGCCGCCCTGCCGCCGTTGAGCCTCGACCTGGGGGCGCGCTCGCACCGCCTGATGCTGTTCGGGATCGGCGTGCTGGCGGTCCTGCCCGGCGTGCGGGTGCTGGTGGCGCTGTCGTACTACACCGCCGCCCGGCGGCTGGCCGAGGCGTTGGTGGCGCTGGTGGTGGTGCTGGAGCTGCTGGCGTCGATGCTGACGGGCGGCTGAGTCGAGCCGCGGCGTCGCCTGCGGGCGACCGGCCGGGCCTGTCATCGATACCTCCCACAAGGCGTGTCGGACTTTCGCCGATGGCCCTCTCGTGAATTCTTTCCTAAGCTACGGTCGACCCCGGTAGGAGGCTCACCCGGCACGACTGGGTCCCGTCCCGAGCGTGCCGAGCGGACACTTGTCCGCGGGAGGTGACGCTCATGAGCGATACGCTCGAATCCGCCAGGGGCTTCGACACCATCGTCAAGGAGGATGCCCGCGACCCGCAGCCCAACCTGCGGGACTACGAGGCGGTCGCCTCCGGATTCGCATGGGACAGCGTACGGAAGGAGCTCGATGGCCTTCCCGGGGGCGCCGGCCTCAACATCGCCCACGAAGCCGTCGACCGCCACGCCTCGGGCCCGCTCCGGGGCAAGGTGGCCTTGCGCTTCCTGGGCCGGACGGGCGGCGTGCGCGAGCTCACCTACGGGGACCTGGCCGAGGAGACCTCGCGCTTCGCCAACGTGCTGCGCGAGCTCGGCATCGGTCACGGCGAGCGCGTCTTCGGGCTGCTGGGGCGCGTGCCCGAGCTCTACATCGCGGTGCTCGGGACGCTCAAGGCGGGAAGCGTGTTCTGCCCGCTGTTCTCGGCGTTCGGTCCGGAGCCGATCCGGCAGCGCCTGGAGATCGGCGAGGGGCGCGTGCTCGTCACCTCTCCGTCGCTGTACCGCAGGAAGGTCGCGGAGCTGCGCGCCAGCCTTCCGAAACTCGAGACCGTCCTGCTCGTCGGCGAGGAGGACGGCCCGACCGAGGTCGAGGGCACCGTCGACTACCACACCCTGATGGAGCGCGCCTCCACCACCTTCACCATCCCGCCGACCGACCCCGAGGACATGGCCCTGCTGCACTTCACCAGCGGCACCACGGGCAGGCCCAAGGGGGCCATCCACGTCCACCAGGCCGTGCTCCACCACTACATCACCGGCCTCTACGCGCTTGACTTCCATGCGGACGATGTGTTCTGGTGCACCGCCGACCCAGGCTGGGTGACGGGCACCTCCTACGGCATCATCGCGCCGCTGCTGCACGGCATCACCAACGTGGTGGACGAGGGCGAGCTCGACGCCGACCGCTGGTACGGCACCATCCAGCAGCACAAGGTCACCGTGTGGTACACCGCGCCGACCGCCGTGCGGATGCTGATGCGCGTGGGCGCCGAGGCTGCGCACGAGTACGACCTCTCCAGCCTGCGCTTCATCGGCAGCGTGGGCGAGCCCCTCAACCCCGAGGCGGTGGTGTGGGGCCAGCAGGCCTTCGGCCAGGCCATCCACGACAACTGGTGGCAGACCGAGACCGGCGGCATCATGATCGCCAACTACCGCTCGATGGACGTCAAGCCCGGCTCCATGGGCCGGCCGCTGCCCGGCATCCAGGCGACCGTGGTGCGCCACCTGGAGGGCGGCCGCGTCGACGAGATCACCGAGCCCGACACCGAAGGCGAGCTGGCGTTGAAGCCCGGCTGGCCGTCGATGTTCCGGGGCTACCTGCACGACGATGCGCGCTACCGGAAGTGCTTCGCCGACGGCTGGTACCTCACCGGCGACCTGGCGCGGCGCGACGCCGACGGCTACTTCTGGTTCGTGGGGCGGGCGGACGACGTCATCAAGTCGGCCGGCCACCTCATCGGGCCGTTCGAGGTGGAGAGCGCCCTGCTCGAGCACCCCGCCGTCGCCGAGGCTGGCGTCATCGGCATCCCGGATCCCGTGGTGGGTGAGATGGTGAAGGCGTTCGTGACGCTGCACAAGGGCTTCGAACCGAGCGAGGAGCTGCGCCTGGAGCTCCAGGGGCACGCCCGCAAGCGCCTCGGACCCGTGGTGGCACCCAAGGCCATCGACTTCCGCACCTCGCTGCCGCACACCCGTAGTGGCAAGATCATGCGGCGGCTGCTGAAGGCGCGCGAGCTCGGCCTGCCCGAGGGCGACACCTCGACTTTGGAGGACCACGGATGAGCGGCCTCGACACACTGACCCGCGAGCACGCGCACGAGCTGCTGGGCGACATGCTGCGCATCCGGCGCATGGAGGAGAAGTGCGCCGAGCTCTACCAGGCGACCAAGATCCGCGGCTTCCTGCACCTCTACATCGGGGAGGAGGCCGTCGCGGTCGGCGCCATGCGCGCCCTCCGGCCCGAGGACGCTGTGGTGGCCACCTACCGCGAGCACGGCCACGCCCTGGTGCGGGGTGTGCCCGCGGAGAAGATCATGGCCGAGATGTACGGCAAACAGGAGGGGTGCAGCCGGGGCCGCGGCGGCTCGATGCACCTCTACGACGCCGACACCCGCTTCTACGGCGGCAACGCCATCGTCGGGGGCGGCATCCCGCTGGCCGTCGGCATGGCGCTGGCCGACAAGATGCAGGGGCGCAACCGCGTCACCGCCTGCTTCTTCGGCGACGGCGCGGTGGCCGAGGGCGAGTTCCACGAGTCGATGAACCTGGCCGCGCTGTGGCACCTGCCCGTGCTGTTCTGCTGCGAGAACAACCTCTACGGCATGGGCACCGCGATCGAGCGCGCCCAATCCGAGACGCGCCTGGCCCTGAAGGCGGCGAGCTACCGCGTGCCCGCCTGGGACGTCGACGGCATGGACGTGCTGGCGACCGAGGAGACCACGCGCCGCGCCGCCGAAGCGGTGCGCGCGGGCGGCGGCCCCCACTTCGTGGAGTTCCGCACCTACCGCTTCCGGGCCCACAGCATGTTCGATCCCGAGCTCTACCGCTCCAAGGAGGAGGTCGCTACCTGGAAGGAGCGCGATCCGATCGAGCTGTTCCGTGAGCGGCTGCGCGATGCCGGCCTGCTGACCGACGAGGAGGACCAGGCCCTGGAGGCGGCGGCGGCCGAAGAGGTCGAGCGGGCCGAGGCGTTCGCGGAAGCCGGCACCTGGGAGCCGGTGGAGGAGTTGGAGCGCTTCGTCTACAGCGATCCCGTTCCCGCTAGGGAGGTGGCATCGTGACCGTCGCGACCCCCAACCGCCCACCCGCCGCAGCGGCGAGCGAACGGCGGACCACGACCTACCGCGAGGCGGTGCGCGAAGCCATCCGTGCCGCCATGCGTGCCGACGAGCGCGTGTTCCTGATGGGCGAGGACGTAGGCCGCTACGGCGGCTGCTACGCAGTCAGCATGGGGCTGCTGGAGGAGTTCGGCGAGGAGCGCATCCGCGACACCCCGCTCTCCGAGTCCGCCTTCGTGGGCGCCGGTATCGGCGCGGCCATGGTGGGGATGCGCCCCATCGTCGAGATCATGACCGTCAACTTCAGCCTGCTGGCGCTGGACCAGATCCTCAACACGGCGGCGACGGTGCTGCACATGTCGGGCGGGCTGTTCAACGTGCCGCTGGTCATCCGCATCGCGACCGGCGGCGGCCGGCAGCTCGCCGCCCAGCACTCCCACAGCCTGGAGGGGTGGTACGCCCACATCCCCGGCATCAAGGTCCTGGCGCCCGGCTCCGTCGAGGACGCAGGCGGCATGCTGGCGCCCGCGCTCGCCGACCCGGACCCGGTGCTGATCTTCGAGAACGCCCTGCTCTACAACCACGACGGCCCGGCCCCGGACCCCGAGCACCCCGTCGACATCGCGTCGGCCGTGGTGCGCAGGCCCGGTAGCGACGTCAGCCTGTTCACGTACGGAGGCTCGCTCCACAAGACCCTCGAGGCCGCGGAGACGCTGGAGCAGGAGGGCATCTCGGCGGAGGTCGTGGACCTGCGGGTGTTGCGCCCGCTGGACAGCGAGACGTTGCTGAGCTCGGTGGCGCGCACGCACCGCCTGGTGGTAGTGGACGAGGGCTGGAAGAGCGGCGGCATCGCCGCCGAGGTCCTCGCGCGCGTCGTGGAGCACGGCCTGTACGACCTCGACGCCGCACCGGAGCGCGTCTGCAGCGCGGAGGTGCCCCTCCCCTACGCCAAGCACATGGAGGAGGCGGCGCTGCCGAGCGCGGAGAAGATCGTCGCGGCAGCCCGGAAGGTGGTGGGGGCGCGTGGCTGAGTTCAAGATGCCCTCGCTGGGCGCCGACATGGACGCCGGCCGCCTGCTGGAGTGGTACGTCAAGCCCGGCGATGCGGTGAAGCGCGGCGACATCGTGGCACTGGTCGATACCGACAAGGCCGCCATCGAGGTGGAGATCTTCGAGGACGGCGTCATCGGCGAGCTGCTCGTCCCACCCGGCGAGAAGGTCCCGGTAGGGACGCCGTTGGCTACCGTGCTCGGCGAGGGCGAGGCGCCGCCGGCGCCCGCCGAGGCCGAGGCGGCGGCAGCGGAGGCCGCACCCGCTCCTGCGCCCACGCCGATCGCCGAACACGTTCCGAGCGCGAAGGCGCCGGCCCCCGCCGCGCCCCGCTACCCCGCGTCACGCCCCGCGGAAGGCGCAGCCGCCGTGGCGACGCCTCCCCCGGTCACGGAGGCGCGTGTTGAGGCGGGCGCTCCGGGCACCGCCGAGAGGCCGCACGCCACGCCTGCCGCGCGCAATCACGCACGGGAACACGGCGTCGACCTGGCCACCGTGACGGGGACCGGCAAGCACGGCGTCATCACCCGCCAGGACGTCGACGCGGCGGCCCGAGTCGCCGAAGAGCCACACGTCGTCAACGAAGCCGTCCCCGCCGAGGAGGGGCGCGTGCGCGCCTCCCCCTTCGCCCGCAGGATGGCCGAGCGCCTCGGGGTCGACCTGACCGGCGTCCGGGGGACCGGACCCGGCGGCGCGATCACGTGGCAGGACGTCGAGGCCGCCGGCGGGCCCGTCCCGACGGCGCCGGAGCCGCCGGCTGCGGCCGCCACAGAGACGCGGGCTGTCGCGCCCCCTACTGGGGCCCCGACCGAGGCCCCGCCTGCGCCCCCCGCGCGGGGGATCCCGGAAGCGCCCGCCGGCGAGGACCGCTACGCCGCCATGCGGCGAGCGATCGCGGCGGCGATGGGCAAGTCCAAGCGCGAGATCCCGCACTACTACCTGACGCAGCACGTCGACATGCGCGTAGCGCTCGCCTGGCTGGAGGAGGCCAACCTGGCCCGTAGCGTGACCGAGCGGTTGCTCCCGGCCACGCTGCTCCTCAAGGCCACCGCACTGGCGGTGCACGACGTGCCGGAGGTCAACGGCTTCTATCGTGAGAGCGGCTTCGAGCCGAGCGAGGCCGTCCACCTCGGCGTGGGCATCTCGCTGCGGCAGGGTGGGCTGATCGCCCCCGCCATCCACGACGCCGACCAGAAGGACCTCGACACGCTCATGGCCGACCTCCGCGACCTCGTGAAACGCGCGCGGAGCCTTCAACTCCGCAGCTCCGAGATGACCGACGCCACCATCACCACCACCATGCTCGGCGACCAGGGGGTCGAGAGCGTCTACGGCATCATCTACCCGCCCCAGGTGGCGCTGGTCGGCTTCGGCCGCGTCGTCGAGCGGCCCTGGGCCGAGAACGGCCTGATCGGGGTGCGCCCGCTGATCACCATCACCCTCGCGGCCGACCACCGCGCCAGCGACGGCCACCGCGGCGGTCTCTACCTGAGCGCCATCGAACGGCGCCTGCAGCATCCGGAGGAGCTATGAAGGCACCCATCGCCAACGAGAGCGAGATCCGCAAGACGGTGCTGGAGCTGCTGTCGCGCATCGCCCCCGAGGTCGACCCGGGCACGATCGACCCGGACGCCAGCATGCAGGAGCAGCTCGATGTCGACTCGATCGACCTGCTCAACTTCATCATGAGCGTGCACGAGGCGACGGGCATCGACATCCCCGAGCGTGACTACACGAAGATCGGCACCCTCAACGACTGCGTGCGCTACCTGGCGGCGAAAGCCGGCTGATCCGCCACGCGGCGTGCCCAGGTCGGCGCCCGGCCCCGGAGCGTCGAGACGGGGTG
>JARRMM010000018.1:0-20881 GCA_037386005.1 Deinococcales bacterium
CGTACAACCAGCGTATCGGCCCTCGCCGGCCGAGGGAGGAAGGGCACCCATGATCACCGTCGCCAACCGGATCGAGGTCGCGCCCAAGGACGCCGAGGCCTTCGAGCGGGCCTTCCGCGAACGGGCGGGCCTCGTCGACCAGACGCCAGGCTTCGTTCGCAACCAGGTCCTGAGGCCGACCCGCGAGGGCGATCCCTACGTGGTGCTGACCACCTGGCGCAGCTACGAGGCGTTCCTCGCCTGGACCAAGTCGGAGGCGTTCAAGCACGCGCACGCGCAGGCACGAGGCACGCCCACCGGCGCGAACAAGCTGGAGGTCCACCAGGTCATCCAGGACAGCGATCAGCCGGAGTTGGAGGCCGAGCCCCCGCTCCAGCTGGAGCCGTGACGGACGGCTCTCACGAAGAGCGGGCCGCCCAGGCGTCGAGCAGTCGCTGCTCGTCGGCCGCCTCGAGCCCGGCGCGCGCCTGGCCATGGGCGTCGTGCCAGGCCAGCGTGTCGCGCACCGTGTCGGCCAGCGGGGTGAAGCGCAGTCCCAGCTCCACGGCGCGGCCGGTGGCGTAGGGCTCGTCGTGGCGGAAGGAGAAGGGCGTGACCATCGGGAAGGCGCTGCGCGGCAACGCCAGGGCGTCGAGCATCTCGAGCGGTATCCACTCCGGACGCGCGTCGCTGTGCGTCAAGCTCGTGATCTCGCTGAGCACGCTCCCCCAGCCGGCGGGCTCGGCCGGGCCCGACACGTTGACCGCCCCGACGGCGGTGCCCTCGGCCTGGTCCACGGTGAAGCGCGCCAGGTCGCGCACGTCGATGAAGGCGATCGGCAGACGGGGGTCGACCGGGGCCGCCATGCGCCCGCCCTGGCGCACGCGCCGCAGCCAGTAGGTGAAGCGATCGGTGATGTCGTTCGGGCCCACCACGTAGGTGGTCGGAGGCTCAGACTCCGGGCCGGGAACGCCTGCTCGGCCGCCTGCTCGCACAGCACCTTGAGCCCGCCGTAGGTGTCGCCGTCGATGGTCTCGGTGCTCGGGTCGTCGAGCGTCGCGAGCGCCGACCCCACGTCCTTGCCGGGGGCCTCGCGGTCGGCGTAGACCGAGCAGCTGGAGATGAACAGGTAGCGCTCGGCCCGCCCTTGCAGGGCCTCGGCGGCTCGGCGTATTTGTCTGGGGAGGTAGCCGCTGACGTCGATGACGGCGTCCCAGTGCCCGCCTTCGAGCGCGGCCAGGTCGCCGTTGCGGTCGCCGAGCAGGGACCGCGCTCCCCCTGGGGTGGGGGTGCGACCGCGATGGAAGGTGTCGACCTCGTGACCGCGGGCGAGCGCCTCCCGCACGATGTGCAGGCCCACGAAACGGGTGCCGCCGAGAACCAGGATGCGCATGCAGACCTCCTCGGCCCGGGCCGCTTCGCCGGGCCGGCTCCGGGCTCCATCACACCACGGGCGGCAACGGCCGGAGGTCCGGCTCGACGAAGCGTTGGCGAGCCTCGTCGCTGTCGAGACGCTGGGCCGAGTAGTAGGTACGGATGGTCGAGGCGTCGCGGTAGCGCGCCAGCAGGGGATTGACGCGCTCGACGAGCGGGAGCTCCGGGTCGGTCGAAGCGAGCTCGGCGGCGAGCAGGCGCAGCCAGAACACGGTGACGGTCTCCTTGTACTTGACGCGCGCGGCGGTGGGGTCGCCGAGGTTCCGTTCCAGGAAGCCCAGAAGCCCCGTCCGCATGCGGGAGCTGGCGCCGTCCAGGCCGTGGCGCGCCAGGTAGGTCAGGGCGACCGCCAGGTGCGCTTGGTGCGAGAACCCTCCCGGCGGCGCCTCGCCGCGCTCGAAGGCGGCGACCAGGGCGTCGAGGGCATCGTCGTCGTCGAACGTCAGGTCAGGGTGGTGGCTCATGGTGTCGTGCCCCAGCCTACCCGGGATGGCGGCTCGTGCTTCACCACCAGCACCGGGCAGTGGGCGAAGTCGAGGACGCGTTGCGTCACCGACCCGAGCAGGACGCGCTGCGTGCCGCGCTGGCCCAGGTGCCCCATGACGATCAGGTCCGCGCCGATGTCGCGCGCCAGCGAAACGATCTCCTCGAACGGATCGCCCTCACGGAGGAAGGTGTCGACTGCGACCCCGGTTGCGGCGGCGTCGGAGGACAGGAGGTCGAGGTAGCGTTTTCCGTGATCGCGGAGCTCGCTCTCCACCTCCCGCTCGCTCCGCTCCCCGAAGCGGCGGAGCTCCTTGAGGACGGCGCTGTCCACGACGAACAGCAGCGCCAGCCGGCCGGCCGTCCCGCGCAGCATCTCCACGGCGAGACGCGCGGCGCGGATGGACGCCTCGGACCCGTCGGTCGGAACCAGGACGCGCTGGAAGACGCTACCGTTCACCTTCGACCTCCTTGCGTTCCTTCACGCGCTTGCCCCGCAGGAACGTGGCCCGCTCCTGTTCCTCCAGGACCGCTTCGATGGTGTGGATCGCGGCCTCGTAGTCGGGGATGAGCAGTTTCTCCAATGCGTTGACCCGCCGCTGCGTGCGGGCCAGCTCGGCGCTGGCGCGCCAGACGGAGCTGTAGGTCTCGGCCCAGGCCCCGAGCACCTCGCCCACCTCGAGCCAGCGCTGGCGGGCGCGGTCCATGGCGACGCTGGTGCCGAAGGGGCTGTAGGGCAGCGGAAGGGGCGTGACGGAGACGTGCACCAGCGGCAGCGTCACGCCCATCACCGAGCGCGCCTCGGTGACGCACACACTGCGTGCGGCGGGCGCCAGCGCGGCCCACGCCAGCGCCTCGCTGCCCATCGCCAGGCGCGCCTCGCGCAGGGCGCCGTAGGCGGCGCCGAAGCGGCGCCGGACATCGCGCTCGAGGTGGCCGAGCTCCCGGATGAGGCCCCATACCTCGCGCAGCAGAACCTCGCGCTTGCGCTCGAGCATGGCGTGGCCGGCGCGCGCCTCCGCCAGGCGCCTGCGGAGCTCGAGCAGTCGCGCCCGGGTGGGCGGTCCCGCGGCGCCCTGTCCGGCGCTGCTCATCCTGTCTCCTCGGCCGGCGCTCCGGCGCTGCTCGACCGGCCCGTGAGCCTGCCACGGTAGTGCGTGCGCAGCTCGTCCTCCGACAGGCGCGTGAGCTCCTCGATCGGCAGCTCGGACAGCGCTGCCCAGCCCCGGTCGAGGCTCTCCTCGAAGCTCCGGATCTCGGTGGGATCCTGCCTCAAGACGTCCTGCTCGAAGCGCTCGCCGAACGTCAGGAACATCCGGTCCACGGCAGCCAGCGCAGCGTCGCCGATGATCGTGGCCAGGCTGCGGACCTCCTGCACGTGCGCGTAGGTGGCGTAGAGCTGCGCTGCCAGCCCGGCGTGATCCTCGCGGGTGACGCCGGCGCCGATGCCGTCCTTCATGAGCCGTGACAGCGACAGCAGCACGTCCACGGGCGGGTACACCTCGGCGCGGAGAAGGGCCCGGCTGAGCACCACCTGCCCCTCGGTGATGTAACCGGTCAGGTCGGGCACGGGGTGGGTGATGTCGTCGCCCGGCATGGTGAGGATGGGGATCTGCGTCAGCGATCCCTTCGCGCCCCGGATGCGCCCGCAGCGTTCGTAGATGGTGGCGAGGTCCGTGTACAGATAGCCGGGATAGCCCTTGCGGCCCGGCACCTCGTTCTTGCGGGCGGAGAGCTCGCGCAGCGCCTCGGCGTAGTTGGTCATGTCCGTGAGCAAGGCGAGGACGTGGTAGCCGTGCTCGAACGCCAGGTGTTCGGCCAGCGACAGCGCCACTCTGGGCGTCACGATGCGCTCCATCGGCGGGTCGTCGGCGAGGTTGAGGAACAGCGCGGTACGCGCGAGCAGACCGGAGGCCTCGAACTGCTTGCGGAAGTAGGCGGCGGTGTCGTGGGAGCTGCCGAGCCCCACGAACACCACGGCGAAGCCTTCGCCCTCCTCGGCGATGCGCGCCTGCAGGGCGATCTGCGCCGCCAGCTCGTTGTGCGGCAGCCCCGCGCCCGAGAGCAGCGGCAGCTTCTGCCCGCGCACCAGCGTGTTCATCAGGTCGATCGCGGTGATCCCGGTCTCGATGGGGTCCCTCGGGTAGGTCCGGGCCGCCGGGTTGATGGGGCTCCCGTTCACGTCGACGCGCCGTTCGGCGATCGGCTGCGGGAGACCGTCCCGCGGCCGCCCCAGACCGTCGAAGATCCTCCCGAGCATCTCCTCCGCCACCGGGACGTGCAGGGTCTCGCCCCGGAAGCGCACCCGCAGCCGCTCCGGCGCCAGGCCGGCAGTCTCGCCCCACAGCTCGATCACGGTCGCCTCGTCGGAAGCGACCAGCACCTCGCCGAGCCGTACGGTTCCGCCGGCAAGCACCTCGACCACCTCACCGTAGGCCGCTCGCCCGAACCCCTCGAGCAGCAGCAGCGGGCCCTCGATGCGGTCGGCGCCCGTCAGCTCGATCCGGGCATCGACCCGCGTCCGCGCCGGTCGTTCGGTCACGGTGCTCCCTCCCCTTCGCCGCCCTCGACCCGTTGCGGGGTCGCCGCCTTCGCGCCGCCGGCCGGGACCTGACGCAGCGCCGCCAACGCGGCGGCCGTCTCCCGCTCGGCCGCTTCGATGAGCGAGAGGTCGTCGCCGGGCGCTGTCTCTTTGAGCCGGAGCAGCCGTCCCGTATCGATGGCGCCGCGCACACGCACCAGGGGGATCCCCGCCTCGATCAGATCCTGCCCCTGCTCGAAGAGCCGGACGAACAGACCCAGCAACCCCGCCTGCTTCCTGGGGGGGCAGGTGGCGTCGACGGGATGGAGGGCGTTCTGTCTCAGGAACCCCTCCTTGAGCATGCGGGCGGCCTCCAGTACCCAGCGCTGCCGATCGGGAAGGGCTTCGCTGCCGACGAGCCGGACGATCTGCTCGAGGCGGGCGTCCTGCTCCAGGATCAACGCCGCGCGTCGACGCAGCTCCGGCCAGTCGTCGACCCCCGCCGCAGCCCACCAGGCGGAGACCTCGTCGACGTAGAAGCTGTAGCTCGTCTCCCAGCTGATGGCGGGGTAGTGTCGTGCGCTCGCGAGGTCGCGGCTGAGCGCCCACAGGGCGCGCGTGAAGCGCTGCGTGTGCTGGGTGACCGGCTCGGTGACGTCGCCTCCCGGTGGGCTGACGGCTCCGATGATGGTGACCGAGCCGGGCTCGCCCGAGAGCGTCTCCACTACCCCGGCCCGCTCGTAGAACGCCGCCAGCCGGCTCGGTAGGTAGGCCGGGTAGCCCTCCTCGGCGGGCATCTCCTCGAGTCGCCCGGCGATCTCCCGCAGGGCCTCGGCCCAGCGGCTGGTCGAGTCGGCCATCAGAGCGACGCTGTAGCCCATATCGCGGTAGTACTCGGCCATGGCCAGCCCCGTGAAGATGCTGGCCTCGCGCGCGGCCACCGGCATGTTCGAGGTGTTGGCGATCAGGATGGTGCGCTCGAGCAGCGGCCTCCCGCTGGCGGGGTCGGTCAGCGCCGGGAACTCGGCCAGGACCTGCGCGATCTCGTTGCCCCGCTCGCCGCATCCGACGTAGACGATGACCTGCGCGTCGCACCACTTCGCCAGGCTGTGCTGCAGGACCGTCTTGCCGGCGCCGAAGGGACCCGGGAGCGCCACCGCACCGCCCTGCGCCACCGGGTAGAAGGTGTCGAGCACGCGCTGTCCGGTGACGAGGGGGCGGTCGGCGTCGAGTCTGCGCCGGACCGGCCTGGGCACCCTCACCGGCCAGCGTTGCACCAGCGTCAACGCGCGCTCCTCGCCGCTCTCGGTCTCCCGCACCCGGGCCAGCACGGCGTCGCGCGTCGCCTCGCCCTCCCCGGCGATCCACGTCAGCTCCCCCTCGAGATCGGGCGGGACGAGAACGCGGTGCTCGATGAGGGGGGTCTCGGCCACCACCCCGAGCAGATTGCCCGGGCGGACCGTGGCGCCCTCATGGGCGCGCGGCGAGAAGGGCCACGATCGGTCCGGCAGCGCCTCGGCCACGGTCCCGCGTTCGATGCCGGGTCCGGACGCGAGGAGTCGCTCCAGGGGGCGCTGGATGCCGTCGAAGGTCTGGCCGAGCAGGCCGGGCCCGAGCGCCACCTCCAGTGGGTGACCGTCCGACAGCAGCGGTTCCCCCGGCCGGACCCCCTCGGTCTGCTCGTAGACCTGGACGATGGCGAGGTCGTGCTCGCGCGCGATGACCTCGCCCGCCAGCCCCAGGGTGCCGACCCAGACCTGCTCCAGCAGCGCGACCGGGGCGCTGAGGCGTGCCTTGACGACCGGGCCGCTGATCCACCGGACGGTGCCGACCTGCTTCATGAGCCCTCGCGCTCCGGTTCGGAGGGAGCGTCGATTCCCACATCGCTCGCCAAGAGCCGCCTCACGATGGTTTCCCGGAGTTCCTGACTGGCGACTTCCAGCCGCGTGTCGAAGCTGGCGTCGACGTGCAGGCGGCCGGCGCTCGCCTCGAGCCCCCCGAGCATCGCCCCCGGCTCGGGGGCCAGCAGGTAACGCACGCCGTCCTCGCGCCCCCAGGCCTCGAGCCGCTCTGGGGTGAGAAGCGCGTGGCCTCGCGGGTCGGAGGTCAGAACGATCTCGCTCTCCGCCACCGCGCGCGCGGCCAGCCCGGCCAGGCGCCGCAGGGTCGGGGCGTAGCGCTCGGCATCGCCGACGAGCTCGGCGAGCCGCGCTCGGGCGCGCTCCCAGACGCTTGCGAGCAGGGCCTCTCTGTGCTCGAGGGACGCACGCTTCACGCGCATCTCGCCGAGGGCCAGGACTCGCCGGCGCACCTCGGCTGCCTCCTCGTCCGTGCGCTCGCGTTGCTGGGCCAGGGTCGCTTCGGCCGCGCCTCGCGCCTCATCGACCGTCTCGGCGGCGCGACGCTCGGCCGTCGCTTCGCGCTCCAGGGCGCGCTGCTCGGCCCGGCGGTGGGTCTCCGCCACCAGGGCTTCCAGGTCGCCACGTACGTCCAACACGGCACCCTCACTCCCTGAGCTTGAGCCCCAGCGCCTGCTCGACCCGGTGGTGCAGCGCTTCGGCGGCGCCGGTGCCCGTGGCGCTGGGGATCTCGACCACGAGCGGTCCCGAGGCCGATTGCGCCGCGGTCTCCAAGATCTCGCGCACGCCCTCCACCCAGGCCTCGTCCACCAGGACGAGGGCGGCGTCCGGATCTGCCAGGAGCGCCTCCAGGGCGCGGCGGGCCTCCTCCGCGTCGTTCACGGTGATGCCTTCGATGCCGAGCAGTCCCAGGCCCTGCACCACGTCGGTCCCACCCACGACCTTGAGCCCGCGGGACGGAGTCACGGGTGTCACCCGGCCCCGAGGATGATGAAGGAGATGATCAAGCCATAGATGACGATCCCTTCCGCCAGGCCGACGTAGATCAGGCTCCGACCCAGCAGCTCCGGCTTCTCGGCGATGGCGCCGATCGCGGCGGCGCCCGCGATGCCCACGGCGATGCCGGCGCCGATCGCGGCAAGACCCGTGGCGATGGCAGCGGCCAGGTACGGGTTGCCGGAGACGGTGGCCTGGACCGCCTGGGTCGCGGTCTGCGGCGCCTGCTCGGCGAGGACGGAGGCGCCGCCGGCGCACGCCGCCAGCGAGATCAGCGTTCGAACGACGAGGGACCTAGGCGTGCATGCGAGCATCTCGACCTCCCTGGAAGGTGAGAGGGGCGAAGGCGATGCCGTCGCCCCGGAAGAAGCGTCCGAAGAACTCGAAGTACTCGAGTCGGAGGGCCTGGATACCTACCACCAGCCCCTCGAAGCCAACGATGAGAGCGGTCCCGAAGAGCAGCACCAGCCAACCGGCGGGCCCCTCCGAGTAGCGGAGCACCATGGCCGACAGCCCTTCGTGGGCCACCGCGAAGGCGCCCAGACGGACGAAGGAGAGGCTGTTGCTGGCGTAGCCGAGGACGGTCTCGAAGAGCTCGAAGAAACCGGTCACCAGCACGTCTCCGAGCTGCCCCGGCCGGCGGCCGGCGAGGGCGTCCTGGATCGGCTCGCGCAGCCACAGCAGGGCCGCCAGCGGGAGGAGGACGGCGAGCATCACCCGCACGTCGAGCCGGCCCAGCAGTGCCAGGGCGGTGCCCCCCACCAGCGTCCAGTAGAGCAGCAGGCCCACCAGACCGTTCTTGTCGAGCACCAGCCCGACCACGTCGTGACTGCGCGCGCGTGTGACGAGGTTCAGGGCGAAGCCCAGGTTGAGCACGAGGGCACCGGCGGCCAGCGACGCGAGCAGAAGGTCCTGGATCCGCTCCATCGGCCTGAGCCACAGGGGCGGGAAGATCGGCGCCCCCAGCACGGTGCCGTAGAGTGCGCCGAACAGCGCTCCGCTCAGGCCCGCGACCGTGATGATGCGCGCCAGCGGGCCCCCCCGGCGGCCCGCGAGCGCGCCGGCCGCAGCCAGGAGCAGGCCGTGGCCGACGTCGCCGAACATCATCCCGTACATGAGCACGAACGTCGCAGCGGCCGGCAGCGTCGGGTCGATCTCGCGGTAGCCGGCCAGGCCGAAGGTCGTCACGAGCATGCGGAAGGGTTGCAGCCAACGCGGCGTGCGCAGCAGCGTGGGGATGCCGTGCCGTGCGGGCGCCGGAGGAGCGGCCTGGAGTACGACGGGCGCGGTCGCGACCGCCCTGAGCTCGGCACCGAGCTGGTCCAGCCGCCGCTCGGGCACCCAGCCCGCCACCAGGTAGACCTCGCCTCGGCTCGGGAAGCGACGGATCGCGTCGGCCACGGCTGCGGCCGCACGCAAGCGCGCCTCGAGCGGCGCCAGCGTGTCGTGCAAGGCGGTAGCCAGGCGCTCCCCTTCGGCCTTCAGCTCGGCCTGGCGCCGGCGGGCGTCCTCGGTGCGGCGTTCGACCGTGGCGAGCGCCTCGTGCGGCTGGCCCCGCGCCTCGGCCGGTAGCGGGATGGGCTCGAAGAAGGCGCTGCGCAGTGCCCGATCCAGGATGGCGGCGTCCTGATGGCTGCTGGCGGCCACCACCAGGGCGCGGCCGGTGCGTACCTGCACCGGGGCGATGACGAAGGAGACGGTGAAGAGCGCAGCTGCCACGCGTGGCAGGTTCTCCGCCGGCAGCGTGCCGACCACGACGTGGTGCTCCTGGAGCTCGGTCAGGGCCTCCACGGGGACATGGAGCGGCTCCAACAGCTCGAGCTGCGAACGCGCCAGCGCAAGGCCCTCCAGCTCCCTGCGGCAGGCTTCGCCGCGCGCTCGCCAGGAGCCGACGCTCGTCTCGGCCAGGACGAGCTGGGCCTCCATCAGGTCGAGCTCGTCGGCGGGGCGCACGGGCCCGCTCGGCACCTGTTCCTGCGGCTCGATGCCGAGCGCGTCGAGCGCCGCCCGAGCTCGGCGGGCGAGCCGCAGGGCGCGCTCGGCGATCTCCGCCCAGTGTCGCTTGGGCTCCAGGGAGTCGGTCTCGACGTCCTCGAGGTGGAGCGCTTCGGAGTGGAGCAGCACGTTGGTGGCGGCTTCCACGTCCCGCTCGAGGATGAAGAGGCTGACCTCCTGGAGTCGTTCGGGGGCGAGCAGCACGTCAGGCCCCCAGCTCGCGGGCGGGGCCCACGAAGCGCGTTGCCATGGCGGTGCGGGCGAGGCCGGCCGTCACGCCCTCGATGAGCGTGACGAGGTCGTGGACCTCGGTCTCCCGCAGGGTGAGCAGGGCCAGAGGGGCGCCCAGATCGAAGGGTGCGCCCTGGAACACGCGTTCCGCCGCCTCGGTGCGGGCCTGCCCCGCGGCGCGCTCCAGCGCCGCCAACGCCTCGTCCTCCGGCGCGTCCGCGTCCACCGCGTAACCGAGGCGGGCGGCTTCGTCCGTGACGCTGGCGCCCGTCACCACGCGGCGCACGGCCTCGAGGCCCGCACCGAAGGCGCGATGCAGCGTGTAGTTGACGGTCTCCTCGGGCGTGAGGCCGGCGAGGCGCCGGTAACGGAACGCCCACGACAGGTTCTCCACCTCGATCCAGCCCCCCAGGAAGGTGCGCGCGCGCTGGCCGTCTCGCCCCGATAGCCGCTCGATGCGACGCACCAGATCCTGGAAGTACGCCAGGTCGAGGGCGACCTCGAAGCGGAAGGGGGTGGCGTCCCCTTGCTGCTCCAGCACCGTGGTCAAGGGCCGCGCGAAGGGAGTGCCCTCGAGCAGCCGTGCCACCGCTTCGGTGGTGGGGGCCTCGAGGAGCGTGCGCCACGGCACGGTGGAGCGCGGCAGCGGGATCATCACGACCGCGCAGCGTTCCCACGGGATGCCGTGATGGCGGGCACGCAGCACCGTCTTGACGTTGGCGAGCTCGAAGCGGCGCCCATAGGCCACGAGCAGCGCCCGGAGGGCACCCCAGGTGAAGGTGGCGGCAACGTGCGTCTCCTCGGCCAGGACGGCTGTGAGGCGGCGCTCCAGAGCGGCGGGCTCGGTCGGCAGCTCACCCCCGTAGGCGCTGTCCTGGAGGCGTGCAGCGATGCCTGCGACGTCGCCCTGCTCCAGCAGCGCCTGCCAGGTGGGCAGCGCGAGGAGGCCGGGCAGGCGTGCGCGCGCCTGGGCCTGAGTCGCGGCGTGCCGCAGTGCCCCCATCATGGAGGCTGCTCCGGGGATGTGGCGCACACCCACGCCACCACCTCATCGACCGCTTCGGGCAGCCGTTCCTGCGCGTCCTCCATCCATTGCTGCCAGCGGGCCTCCTCGGCCTGGAGCAGCGCCCCGGTCTCGGCCTCGGCCTGCTCCCGCGCAACCGCCAGGGCGGCCGCCCGTTCGTCCGCGGCGCGACGCTCGGCCTCTTGGCGGTGATGCTCGGCCTCCTCACGGGCCGCGTTCACACGTTGGCGCGCATGCTCCTCGGCCTGCTCCAGGCGTGCGGCAGCGTGCTGCTCCGCGTCGAGCAGGCGACGGACGACCTCCTGTGCGCGCCCGGTCTCGGCCATCGCTCTACCAGCGGGTGAGCCCGGCCAGGCCCTCGTAGTCCTGCAGCAGGCGGCTCTCGTTGTCGCCGCGCATGACGGCGAGCTGCATGCCTTGGCTGGCGGTCAGGGCGGGAAGGATGTCGGCGAGCGGCACCTCGCTCAGAGCCTCGTCGGGGCAGAGGTTCCGGGCCTCGGCACGGCTGGCGACCACGCGGCCGCTACGCTCGCAGCGCACCACGGTGGCGCGCATGCGCCAGGGGACGGCGAGCTGATAGACCCGGCCCTCGTCGACCGCCTGGAGGGTGGGCGCGAAGCCCCAGACGCCGCGCTCCTGGATGCGATCGAGAAGCGCTGCACCGGCGGCCTCCTCGACGCGCCGTACGGCGTCCGTGAAGAGAGACTCCAGCTCGGAGGCGGGTGCGTCGGCGTTGGCGGGCGCGGGCAGGCGCTCGACGACGCGCGCCTGGAGGGCGGCCGGAAGCACGGCCTCGAAGGCGCCGACCTCGGGCTCGAGACCCATCAAGATGAGCTGCACGTCGGCGCCCAGGGTCTCCAGGGTGCGGTTGAGTCGGTGGGCCACGTCCAGGTGGAAGCGGCGGCGCCAGTCCGCCACCCGCTTGTCGAACAGGTCCTTGCCCGAGCCGCCGCGCGCGGGCACGCCGGGCATGCCGGTGGAGTGCTCACGCATGGGGCGCCAGTCGCTGGAGTCCAGGGGCTGCACGAACGCGTCGAGCTCCTCGATCTCGTCGAGGTAGAGCTCGAACAGTCGCACGTGGCCGCTGCCCAGCAGCAGCACCAGGTAGCGCCGGTGCTCCTGCACCGCGAGCAGCAGGGGTGCGACGTAGGGTTCGCCCCAGCGGGCGATGACACCCTCTCCCGCCTCCACCAGCGGGATCTCGGGTCGGATGGCGTAGGTCTCGAAGAAGGCGTCGGGCTCGTCGCCCGCGAACACCACCAGGGTGCGGGCATCGGGCATGCCGTGGTCCTGCCTCAGCCGCGCCACGAGCTCGCGGGTGTAGCCCTTGGGGAGCCCCAGCCGTTCCATGGCTGCGCGCGCCCGCAGCGCGTACGCCTTGCGGGCGTTCTCGGGCCGGGCGGGGTTGACGTCGAGGTAGAGCGAGAGGACGGGAGAGGGGCGGGGGGCGACTTCGGTCTGCAGCGCGCGGATCCTAGCCGTGCCGATCATGATCGTCCTACCTCCTTGGCTCGCTTCAGTCCTGGCTTCGTTCCGGCGTCTCGGTGCAGCGCACGACGAGATGCGGGCGACGCGACCGCCTGAGCACCCCCTCGGTCACCGAGCCCAGGAAGACGCGATCGACGCCGTGCCGCCCGTGGGTGCCGAGCACTGTCAGGTCGTGCCCCTCCTCCGCTTCGAGGATGGCCTCGATCGGGGGGCGGTCGCGGACCAGGCGGACCTCGGCGGCGAGGCCGGCGTCGCGCGCCACCGCAGCGCTGCGATCGAGCGCCTCGTTGGCGCTCCGCTCCAGCGCCTCGAAGACGTCGCCGTAGTAGCCGATGCCCTCGGAGTAGCCGTACAGACCGCGCAGGGGGTTGTCGACGACCGACAGGAACGTCAGGCTGCTGGCGAACACGTGGCCGAGCGCGACGGCCTCCTGCACCGCCCGATCGCTGCAGGGGCTCCCGTCGACCGGCACCAAGATGCGCCTGAACTCCATCGCCGCCTCCTCGCGGTCTCCGGCGGCGCAGCACCCGACGGCGAGTCCAGTATCCCGTCCCCGCGCGGCCGTCGGAAGGTGCGAATGTCCTCTCGCAGACGGGCGCGATGCCGTTCCGGAGGATCGCCCGGGACGCACGGGAGCGCGGCGGCGCCCGCCGCAGCACCACGCGAACGCCGCCCGCTCGCAGGCGGACGGCGTGGGGGACGGGTTGGCGAGTGACGGAGGCGGGTGAGGCCCGCGCCCCGGTGGCCTGCGGCCCGGTGCGCACACGATCGGAGGTCGTGTGCCGGCGGCCCAGCGCCACCCGGTGGCCCCGACCCATCGCGCGCATCGGCGCCAGCACGGCCCGGAGGCACAGAGTTCCTCGCAGACGCTCCAGCGACCGCTCCGAGGCGGACGCCCCGGGCGCGGCCCTCAGCGCAGCGTTCGGTTCACAGACCCGGGCACCGCTGTCCGGTCACAGACCGGAGCACGGCTCCCCGATCAAGACAGCGAGCGCGGCTCTCGCGCTAAAGACCCGAGAGCGGCTCTCGCGCTAAAGACCCGAGAGCTTGGTGTTCTTCTCGATGAACGAGGCCCACTCGTCGGGCACGTCGATCTCGGGGAAGATGGCGTCCACGGGGCAGGCGGGCACACAGGCGCCGCAGTCGATGCACTCCTCGGGATGGATGTAGAACTGGTCCTCGGCTTCGTAGATGCACTCCACAGGGCAGACGTCCACACAGGACGCGTCCTTGACGCCAATGCAGGGCTCAGCGATCACGTATGCCATTGAGCTTCCTCTCCGGGCCGCACCGTCCGCGCGCGGGCTCCGCGCGGTGTGCCAGACGGTGCGCCTGACCCCAGCGTAGCAGTTCGACGAGTCACGGCTGGGGGATGTCGGACCCTCACATCGGAGTTGTAACAGGGGGCCGTGTGCCCCGGCAAGGACGAATGTCCATGTGGCGACGGGGGTGGAAACGGGGCGACATGTGGGAGGTGTCCTGCGCCGTTGTCACTGCCGTGGTACAATACCGTTGGATCGAGGAGCCCCGGTGGCACGTACCCCGGCTCCCCGCATCAAGCCCCCAGGGCGCTGTCCACGAGGCCGGCGTCAGCCCAGGGGGCTTTTCTCGTGGCCTTCGGGTGCGCTCGCCGGGGCCGGCTCGTCGGCCGGCGGCGCGTGCACGACCACCACCGGCACGTCGATCGACGCCAGCAGCTGTTCGCCCGCCGCCCCCTGCAGCGCAGCTGCGTCGGCGGGCAGCAGCAGCGCGCCCGCGCCCTCACGACGGATCACGGCGCGTAGCGCGGCGGGGCCTGCGCCCGCGAGCAGGCGGGCACGTGAAGGCTGCGCTCCCAGGCGCATCAAGAGCGCCTTCGCCTCCTCCTCGCGGGCCTCCTGCTCGCGCCCCGGAGCGATGGCCAGGACGAGCCCCGCTGCGGCCGGGCCGGCGAGTGCGACGGCCATCGCCAGGGCATCGCGCCAGGCGTTCCCCTCCAGCAGCACGAGCAGCGGGAGGCGCAGACGGGTACCGTGCCGGGCCAGCAGGACCGGCCCGTGCGCGAGGTGCAGCAGGCGCTGTGCCGTTTCGCCGAGCCCGCGTGCGCGCAGCGGTGACCAGCCGGCGGCACCCACGCTGAGCAGGTCATCGGGCTCGAGGCTCGCCAGGATCTCCGATGCCACCTCGCCGCGCCGGACCCGGAACGACCACGAGGCCACCTCGGCGCGGCCTGCGGCGGCCGCCACGAGCGCCTCGACGCGGCGTGCCAGGTGCTGGAAGCGCCGCTCCGTCTCGGGCAGACCGAGCGGCCTGGCCACGCCGGAGAAGGTCCCGACCTCCCGGGCGAAGGGGAGCGCCGTGGCCTGCAGCAGCCGCAGGTCCTCTACGAACAGCGCCACCAGCTCCAGGCGATGGGAGCCAGCCAGGTCGACCGCGGCCTGCAGCGCGGCAAGGCTGTGCGGCGAAGCATCGAGGGCCACCAGCACGCGACGCACGCGTCGAGGCTGGGCGGGCGCGCTCACGGGCGTCCGGAGGCGCCATTCTCGCCTCCGGGACGCGCCCCGCCGTTGCCGAAGGCGGCCCAGCGGTCCGCCATGCCCTGCAGCCGTTCCGCTACCCGGGCGTTGACGCTGCCCTCGGGGTACGCGCCCTCGGGGTCGCGCTCGCCGGCCGCGAGGCCGCTGAGGAGCTCGATACCCTCGTCGACATGACCGACCGGGTAGATGTGGAAGCGCCCCTCCTCGACGGCCTCGACCACCTGTTGTCGCAGCATGAGGTGGGGCACGTTGGCCTGCGGGATCAGCACGCCCTGGCTCCCGGTGAGCTCCCGCTCGCGGCAGAGCTCGAAGAAGCCCTCGATCTTCTCGTTCACGCCTCCGATCGCCTGCACGTTGCCGTGCTGGTCCACCGAGCCGGTCACGGCCAGGTCCTGCCTCAGGGGCACCTCGGCGATGGCGGAGAGCAGGACGTAGAGCTCGGCCGACGAGGCGCTGTCGCCCTCGACGCCGGCATACGACTGCTCGAACACCAGCGTCGCGGCCAGCGGGAGTGGGTCGTCACCCGCGAAGCGCGCACCGAGGAAGCCGGCCAGGATCAGCACCCCCTTGCTGTGGATGGGTCCGCCGAGCTCGACCTCGCGTTCGATGTCGGTCACTTCGCCCCGGCCCAGACGGACCCGTGCCGTGATGCGGCTCGGGTGACCGAACGCGGTCGGCCCCAATGTGATGACCGACAGGCCGTTGACCTGCCCTACGGCGGTGCCGTCCGTCTCGACATGCAGCGTGCGCCTGAGCATCGCCTCCTGCAGGCGCTCGCGGACGCGGTCGGCACGGTAGCGCTGCTGGTCGATCGCCCGCTGTACGTGCTCCGCGCCGACGGGGACCGTGCCCGCGGCGTGGAACGCGGCCTCACGCAGGAGGTCGACCAGCGGGCCGGTCCGGGTGGTCAGCCGCTCTGCGTCCCCGACCATGCGCGAGGCGTGCTCGATGATCCGGGCGACTGCGGCCGCGTCGAAGCGCGGAAGCTCCGCCCCTCTCACGAGCGCGGCCACCAGGGCCGCGTAGGCCGCCTCGTTCTCGCTCGTGCGAGGCATCTCGTCGTCGAAATCGGCGGCGACCTTGAACAGGTCGAGGAACTCCGGGTCGTAGGCGCACAGCAGATAGTAGACCAGACGGTCGCCGACCAGCACCACCTTCACGTCGAGCCGGGCCGGCTCGGGCTCCAACGACACCGTGCTCACCAGCCCCATGGTCTGTCCGAGCGACTCGATGCGGATCTGACGAGACTTCAGGGCGCGCTTGAGCCCTTCCCAGGCGTACGGCTGCTGCAGCACCTGACGCGCGTCGAGAACCAGGAAGCCGCCGTTGGCGCGGTGAAGGGCGCCGGGCCGGACGAGGTTGAAGTCGGTGACCAGCGTGCCCATCTGCGCCACGTACTCGACGCGCCCCACGAGGTTGGCGTAGGTGGGGTTGTCCTCGCTGACGACGGGGGCCCCCTTCGAGGAGGCGTGATCGACCAGCACGTTGACCCGGAAACGGCGGAGCAACGCGTCCGATCCCTGCGGCTGGAGCGCCTCCTCCTCTCCGCGGCGCTCCCCACCGCGGCCGTGCGGCTTGAGGAGCTGGGCGGCGTTGTCGATGAGCTCGTCGCGCACGGCCTCGAGGTAGCGGCGTACCTCGGGAGGCTCGTCGAAGGCCTGCTGCACCTCCTCGACCAGGTGACCCACGGCGGCATCGCTGATCTCGTGGTCGAGCTCACGGACGCGCTCCCGTCGCTCCCGGTCCCAGCCAGGCATGGCGCGCAGGACGCGTTGCAGCTCCTGCTGCAGCACCTCGATGTCCTCGCGAATGCGTTTCTGCTCCTCCTCGGGCAGGGCCTCGAACGCCTCGGAGTCGAGCACCTCGCCGTCCTTGGACGGGGCGAAGACCATGCCCACGGGGGTCGCGAGCATGGCCAGCCCGCGCTCGCGCGCCCGCTCCTGGATCTGCTTGAACCCTGCCTCCGGTTTCTCCTTGAACGCGTCCTCGATGGCCTTGAGCCGGGACTGGTACTCCTCGCTCTCGAAGGCGGCGGGCAGCGCCGTGACGACCTCCTCGATCAGGCGCTTCATCGCTTCCTGAAGCGCCAGCCCGCACCCCGCGGGTAGGAAGATCGCGTGAGGCTTGGCCGCCTCCTCGAAGTTGTGCACGTAGACCAGATCGAACGGTGCGGGCCGCGCCTGCGCCTCGCGCTGGAGGACCTGCTCGACGAGGAAGTGCCGGCCGGTCCCGGCGTTGCCGAGCGCGTAGACATTGAAGCCGTCGTGCTCCATGCCCAGCCCCACGCCGAGGGCAGCGGCCGCACGCGGCTGGCCCAGCGCCGGCCGCGCCTCGGGCGCATCGTCGGTGGTAGCGAACGGCAGGCTGGCGGGTTCGCACCTGCGGCGGAGGAGGTCCGGTCTCAGCTCGTCGGGAATGGCCATGGATCCTCACCTACCCGTCAGCCCACAGGGCCCACTCAGAGCGGGGCCTCTTCGCTCTTCTCGATGGTGCAGTGCCAGCGACAGAGCTTCCAGCCCTCCGCGGTCAGGCGCCAGAGGAGCGTCGCGCTGCACAGCTCCCGGTGCGTCTCCCGGCCCGGCGCCTGCGTGCTGCGGCGAAAGCGCACCACCGACCAGCCGGCCTCGTGGTCGGGATGGCCCTCGTAGGCGAGGATCGTGCTGGATCTGGTGACGGCGCTCCGGGCACGGAGGTGCTCCTCGAGGGCCTCCCGTGTGTGCAGGACGACCGGACGGCCACCGTCGCCGCTGTCGACCAACGACAGGTCGTCGGTGACGAGCGGCGTGAGGGCGGCGACGTTCCCACGGTCGAGGGCGGAGAGTACAGCCTGGGTCTGGGCGTACAGGGGCCTCGTGGCGTCATCCATCAGCGCCCTCCGCGCGCGCGCGGCGAGGGTGAGCCGCGTCCTCGCGTCGTCCCCAGTCTAGGGCGGAGTCCACCGGCCCGCCGTGGCAACCGTGGGAGCGGTCGCGCTGCCAGCGTCCGACCACGAGAAAAGCCCACACCCGGTTCGGGTGGGGCCGCTTGGCTCCAAGGGCGGGGAACTCACATGAGAGCAACCCTCGATCGCCTATTCCTGCTCCGTCGGTGCTCCTCCTAGTGAGGAGTTACTCGGTCGAGCCTCCAGTGGGACGAGGGCTGCTCTTCGAGAAGTGGTCTTTTGCCTCGATGGTTCAGACCTCCTTCCGATTCGATGATAGACCCGCTCCACCATGGGTGATGGGTGCCCGGTCCTGGTATGTGGGCCGCCGGTGCGCTATCATGATTTCTTGGAGCGCTCGCAGAAGCGGGCGCCGCCTCCCCGACAATACGTTCGCATCCGGCGCCGCCCCGGCGGCCCTGCTGGGTGCCTATCGCACGGAGGCGGGACAGCGCATGGCGCCGCCCCGCCTCCGTCGGAGCACACGTGCCGTTCGCCGTCAGCGCATGAACAGCCCGCCGAAGCTGGCGATCAGCGCGGCGAAGATCAACGAGACGGTGTTGATCACCTTGATGAGCGGGTTGATGGAGGGGCCGGCGGTGTCCTTGTAGGGGTCGCCCACCGTGTCGCCGACCACGCTGGCGGCATGCGCTTCCGAGCCCTTGCCGCCGTAGTTGCCGTCTTCGATGAACTTCTTGGCGTTGTCCCAGGCGCCGCCGCCGTTGGCCATCATGAGCGCCATCGACAGGCCGCTGATGATCACGCCGATGAGCACGCCACCCATCGCCAGCGGCCCGAAGAGCAGTCCGGTCAGCAGGGGAGCCACGACCGCCAGGATGCCGGGCACCGCCATCTCCTTGAGCGCGGCCGCGGTGACGATGTCGACCGCCTTGCCGTACTCGGGCTTGGCCGTGCCCTCCATGATCCCAGGGATCTCCCGGAACTGGCGGCGTACCTCGGTGATGACGTGTCCCGCCGCCTTGCCCACGGACTCCATCAGGTAGGAGCTGAACAGGAAGGGGATCATGCCCCCGATCAGCAGGCCGACCAGAACGACGGGGTCGTTGAGTCGGAAGGCGCCTCCGCCGAAGAGCGCGGGCTTGGCCAGCTTGACGCGCTCGGCGTAGTCGGCGAAGAGCACCAGGGCGGCGAGGGCGGCGGAACCGACCGCATACCCCTTGGTCACGGCCTTGGTGGTGTTGCCCACGGCGTCCAGCGCGTCGGTGTGGGCGCGCACGTCCTCGGGCAGGTCCGCCATCTCGGCGATGCCGCCGGCGTTGTCGGTGATGGGGCCGTAGGTGTCCATGGCGACCACCATCCCCGCCACGGAGAGCATGGCGACGGCCGCGATGCCGATGCCGTAGAGCCCGGCGAAGGCCCACGCGACGAAGACGGCGAGGACCAGGACGATCACCGGCAGGGCGGCGGACTGCATGCCGACCGCCAGGCCACTGATGATGTTGGTGGCGCTGCCGGTGGTGGAGGCGCGCGCGATGCGCTGGACCGGGGCGTAGTTGGTACCGGTGTAGTACTCGGTGATGATCATGATCAGCACCGTCACGACGATGCCGACGATGCTCGCGCCGAACACGCTGCCCCAGCCCCCGGCCCGGTCGAGCACGCTGAAGTCGAAGCCGCGGAACATCAGGTAGCTGGCGATGAGGAACCCCACCGCGCTGATGCCGGCGCTCATGAACACGCCGTTGTAGAGCGCCCGCATGATGGCCCCGCTCTTCGGGAGGCGCACCACCTGGGTGCCGACGATGCTCGCCAGGATCGCGATCGCGCCGAGCACGAGCGGGTAGAAGACGAGGTTGGTGACGGCGTGCTCGCCGGGGAGCAGGTAGCCGAGGAAGACCGAGCCGACCGCGGTCACCGCGTAGGTCTCGAACAGGTCGGCCCCCATGCCCGCGCAGTCGCCCACGTTGTCGCCGACGTTGTCAGCGATGACCGCCGGGTTGCGCGGATCGTCCTCCGGGATGCCCGCCTCGACCTTGCCGACCAGGTCGGCTCCGACGTCGGCCGCCTTGGTGTAGATGCCGCCACCGACACGAGCGAACAGGCTGATGAGGCTGGCCCCGAAGGCGAAGCCCACCAGCGGAGCGACCGGGTCGGCCAGGTGCAGCACCGTGTCGAACAGCCAGAAGAAGCCCGATACCCCGAGCAGCGCCAGACCCGCGACCGCCAGGCCCGCGACCGCACCGCCGTTGAAGGCGATGCGCAGCGCCCCCGCGATGCCGCTTCGTGCGGCCTGCGCCACGCGGACGTTGGCGCGAACCGCGACGTTCATGCCGATGTATCCGCTGAAGGCCGAGAACAGGGCGCCGATCAGGAAGCCGACGGTGGTCCACCACCAGAGCGAGGCGTCGTGCCCGCTGCTGGCCAGCGCCACGATGGCGAAGAGAGCGCCGATGATGATCGCCACCACGAAGATCGTGCGGTACTGCCGGTTCATGTACGCGCCCGCTCCCTGGCGCACCGCGTCCGAGATCTCCACCATGCGGGCGTCGCCCGTCGGTGCGGCCATGATCGCGCGCGCCACCAGGCCAGCCGCGCCCAGCGCGATGAGGGCCGCGATCGGAACGAGGATGATGAGTCCGTCCATCTTGCCTCCAGGGTCAACACGTGCTTGCGCAGGGATCGTGCCACGCCCGGAATCCGTCTGGGGCGTGACACCATCGCTGGTTCGAAACGCAAGCGGAAGTGTACCACGGGTCCCCCCAGGGTGCCTCAGGGCGTTCCGCGGCCCTCCTGGAGCGGGCGAACGTCGGTGTAAGGTGGGCGTGTCGCTCGGAAGGAGGCCTGCATGAGTCCGCACCCCCTCGCCGGCGAGCCGGCACCCCGGGACCTGCTCGTCGATGTGCCTCGCCTCGTCGCGAGTTACTACACGCTGCACCCCGACCCTTCGCGAGCCGAGCAACGGGTCTCCTTCGGGACCTCCGGTCACCGCGGTACCAGCGGCGACGGGAGCTTCAACGAAGACCACATCCTCGCGGTCGCCCAGGCCGTCAGCGAGTACCGGGCGCACCAGGGGGTGGACGGGCCCCTGGTCGTCGGCGCCGACACCCACGCCCTCTCGGAGAGCGCCCTGCGCACCGCCCTCGAGGCGCTGGTCGCGAACGGCGTCCACGTCGTGGTGGCACAGGACTTCGCGCCCGTGCCCACGCCGGTGGTGTCCCATGCGGTGCTGACCCACAACGCCCGCAAGGGCGCGCCTCGAGCCGACGGCATCGTCATCACGCCGTCGCACAACCCCCCCGCCGACGGTGGTTTCAAGTACAACCCGCCCCACGGAGGACCCGCCGGCACCGACGCCACCGGCTGGATCCAGCAGCGCGCCAACGAGCTGCTGGAGGCGGAGCTGCGGGGCGTGAAGCGCGTCCGCTTCGAGCGGGCGGCCGCCGCGGCGGAGAGGCGCGCCCTGGTCACCCCCGA
>JARRMM010000019.1:0-20880 GCA_037386005.1 Deinococcales bacterium
ATATCCTGGGGCTGGAGAAGGTCCCAAGGGTCCGGCTGTTCGCCGGTTAAAATGGCACGCGAGCTGGGTTCAGAACGTCGTGAGACAGTTCGGTCTCTATCCGCTGTGGGCGTAGGAAAGCTGAGGAGAGCTGTTCCTAGTACGAGAGGACCGGAATGGACACACCTCTAGTGTCTTAGCTGTCGCACCCGCGGCACATGCTAAGTAGCTATGTGTGGAACGGATAAGCGCTGAAGGCATCTAAGCGCGAAGCCGACTCCAAGATGAGCTTTCCCATCCCCTTGTGGGAGTAAGACCCCCGGAAGACCACCGGGTTGATAGGCTGGGAGTGTAAGCACGGCAACGTGTTTAGCTGACCAGTACTAATCGGTCGAGGACTTAACCTTTTGCGGACTCATCCTGAGGAAGCAGACCTCGGCTCGCCCTTCGCTCCTGTTCCCTGTCACTATTTTTTCTCTTCGTGCTTCTAGCGGCGTGGACCCACCCGATCCCATTCCGAACTCGGAAGTTAAGCACGCCAGCGCCGATGATAGTTGGGGGGCAGCCCCCTGCGAAAGTAGGTCAGTGCGGGGAGATTATGTTTCCCGGCAGCAGGTCTAAGGCTTCGGCCTTAGACCTCTTGCCATGCGGGAGTAGCTCAGTTGGTAGAGCACCACCTTGCCAAGGTGGATGTCGCGGGTTCGAATCCCGTCTCCCGCTCCACAGGAGATGCCGTCCCGGACGGCGCACGACGAGCCCTCGCCGAAAGGCGGGGGCTTCGCTGTCGATCGATGCGGCGACGATGGCAGGCCGGATCCGGGGCGCCGGGCCTACGGAGCTGCGCGTTCGCGATCCGCACGTGGCGGGGATGCCCCCTTCCGGAGAGAGAGGCCGGTGCCCAGCTCGAGGCCGGGGTCCGGCTCCGGCTGGGGCACCCGGTCCACGCGCCGTGTGCAACGGTTCCCGTGGGGGGCGGGGCGCGTCGGCCCGACCCTACCCGCCGGAGGGCGGCTTGGCGGTGACGAGCGTCCGGCCCGGGAACAAGAGCAGCGCCAGGGCGAAGGCGGCGTTGACGTAGGGGATGAACACGAGCCCCGAGAGCAGGATGGAGGCGTCGACGTCGCGAAGGCGCCCGATCACCTGGGCCTGGATCAGGGCCAGCACCAGGACGAGCACCGCCAGGAAGAGCAGGCCCTCGCCGGGCTGGCGAGTGCGCACCACCTCCCAACGCCACAACAGGACCGGAATCGACACGACCAGGCACGCCAGCAAACGCAGCGCGTACTCGCCGCGGCCGATCCTCCGCGTGTACGGGAAGAGCGCTTGGAGCATCCGCGACCACCTCCTGCTACCGGGGCGAACGTCCCGTGATGGTGCAAGTATGGCACGCGGAGCGAACGAACGTTCGGTCGTGCGCACACCATCCGGGACGAACGTCCCCGCAGGCCGGCTAGGGCGTGAAGGCGAGGTAGCGGTAGTTGTCGGCGTCGGCGACGATCAGGCCGCCGGGGTAGACGGCGATCCCAGACGGGAAGGCGAGGGTGCGACCGGTGGGGCCGCTGTCGGGATGACCGTCCTGGTTGTCGTCATTCGCCGCGGCGGTGGTGAACGACGCCTGACCGAGGACGACGTCGGCGGAAGCCCCGTTCGTTGCGGGGAAGGTGTTGTACACCAGCACCCGGTTGTTGTGGGCGTCTGCGACGAAGAGCTGCGAGCCGGTGGACGTGAGCATGTACGGGTAGTCCATCCGGTCGGCAGCCGCGGCGGGAACGAAGCCCGTCATGCCGGTCTGGCCGACCACGACGTCGGCCGGCTGGAAGTTGCTCGTCGGGAACCGATTCCAGATCAGGACGCGGTTGTTGTTGGCGTCCGCCACGACCAGCTTCGTGCCGTTGCTCCACACGTCGGTCGGGTGGTAGAGCGTCCGCGCGGTGGGACCGTAGGGGTTGTCCTGGTATCCATCGTTCTTCGAGCAGTGCGTGAAGTCCCGCTGGCCGAGAACCAGGTCGGCGCTCGTGGTGCCCAGCTGGGTGGGGATGCTGTCGTAGATGAGGACACGGTTGTTCCCGCTGTCGGCCACGATGAGCTTGTCGCCTACCGCGAAGGCGCTCTCGTTCCCATTCAGGCCCGTGGCCGTGCATGCGTGGCCGCTCGCCGAGAAGTCGCTCTGTCCCACGACGGCGCTCGCGCTGGCGGTGCTCGACGCGGGGTAGCTGTCGAAGACGAGCACCCGGTTGTTGTACATGTCGTTGACGATGAACCGGCCGTTGGCGGCCCGCACCGTCTGGGGATTGTGGAACGCGTCGGAGGCGGTGCCCGGGGCAGACTGGCCGAGGAGGAAGTCCGCGCTCGGCAGCGAGCCGAGTGTGGATACGAGCGAGCTCAGGTCCGTCGCGTCGAAGCCGAGGACGCGGTTGTTGTTCGTGTCCGGCAGGTAGAGCGCTCCGCCGACGAACGTCGGGTCGCCGAAGGTGAGGCCGAAGTGGGCGTCGTCCACGGTCGAGCTCTGCACTCCTGTGGTGAGGTCCGCCTGACCGAACACGTAGCCCGCCTGCTGGAACGTCGACAGGTCCAGGAAGTACGGGTAGTAGTACAGCTGGAGCGTGGCCGTGTTCGGGCCATTGACGCTGTCGGCGGTCACGGTCACCGTGTTGGCGTTGCCGGTCAGCGTCACGCTCGCCTCGAAATCTGTGTTCGTGTACGTGCTCTGCACCGCGGCTCCGTTGACCTCGACGGAGAATCCGGTGACGGCCGCTCCACTCAGCGTGCCAGAGACGGTCACGGTCGTCGTACCGACGATGTGCTCACCCTGGGAGGGCGAGCTGAACGCGATCTCGACGATGGGTCCGGTGGGGTGTTGGGAGCATCCTGCGAGCAGGACTGCGGTCGATCCGATCGCGAGGATGGCTACCAGGGGGAGGATGCGCGACATGGGACCTCCAAGAAGCAGAAGCTGGATGGCGAACGCCTACGATGCTAGCGAAGCCTTCCGCCCGTCGCTAGGACCGATGCACACCCTGTGGAAGTACCGAGGAATCGGCCGCGGCCGCGGCGGGCCCGAACCCTGCTCGCGTCACCCTTCGGACCCTGGCATTTCCGGCGCTGAGGACGTATCGTGTAGCGGTTGCGGATCCTCTCGGAGGTCGTCTCTGAGTACAGCCGTGGATTGTAGGATGTTCTCTACGAGGATCTATCGGACCGGCCCGTCCGTGGGCATCCCGTCGCTTGCCAAAGAGAAGCGGGTTCTGCGGGGAGAGGGCCGGCATCGAAGGAGGAACGTATGAAAACGGCTTCCGGCCTGGCACTCGTCGTCGCGGTCGTGCTGGCCTTCGGCGCGACCTTCGCGTTCGCCCAGGGCAGCGACCAGAGCTCCAGTTCCAGCACTCCTGCCGCATCGAACTTCCTGGCGGGGGTCGTCACCGATACGGGCGGCATCGACGACCGGTCGTTCAACGCGTCGGCGTGGCAGGGGCTCGAGGACGCGAAGAAGGCCTACGGGATCAACATCCAGTACCTGCAGTCCACGAACCAGAGCGACTACGCCCCGAACATCCAGGCGTTCATCCAGAAGAAGGCCAACCTCATCGTGACGGTCGGCTTCCTGATGGGCGACGCCACCAAGGCCGCCGCGGCGGCGAACCCGAACCAGAAGTTCGCCATCGTGGACTACACGTACGATCCCGCGATCCCGAACGTGCTCGGCTTGATCTACAACACCAACCAGGCGGCGTTCCTCGGTGGGTACCTGGCTGCGGCCATGTCGAAGTCGGGTAGCGTGGGCACCTTCGGCGGCATGAAGATCCCGACCGTCACCATCTACATGGACGGCTTCGTGGCCGGCGTCCGCTACTACGATCAGCAGAAGGGCAAGTCGGTCAAGGTGCTCGGCTGGAACCCCGAGAAGAACGAAGGTACCTTCACCAACGACTTCACCAACCAGGCGAAGGGCAAGACGGTCACCGAAGCGCTGATGAACCAGGGCGCCGACATCATCTTCCCGGTCGCCGGTTCGGTGGGCCTGGGCTCGGCCGCCGCGGTGCAGCAGCACGACAGCGCGTCCCCGAGCGACCCGGTCTACATGGAGTGGGTCGACACCGACGGTTGCGTCTCCGCCCCGCAGTACTGCAGCCTCTTCCTCACCAGCGTGACCAAGGGCATCGCCAGCTCGGTCAAGGCGGCCGTCGGCGAGGTCCTCGACGGCAGCTTCAAGGGTGGCAACTACGTGGGAACGCTCGCGAACGGCGGCACCGGGCTCGCGCCCTTCCACGACTTCGAGAGCAAGATCCCCGATTCGGTCAAGTCGGAGCTCCAGACCATCAAGCAGGGAATCATCGACGGCTCGATCTCCGTCGACCCGAAGTCCTACCCGGTTCCCTGAGCGGTAGCGACCTCGCTCGCTGTGCGCAATGCGTCTTGAACTGAGAGGCATCACCAAGCGGTTCGGCGAGCTGGTCGCCAACGACCGCATCGACCTCACCGCCGAGGGGGGCGAGATCCACGCCCTCCTCGGCGAGAACGGGGCCGGCAAGACCACGCTCATGAACGTCCTCAACGGCCTGTACAGGCCGGACGAGGGAACCATCGTCCTCGAGGGCGAGGACGTCCACTTCGACGATCCCGGCGATGCCATCCAGGCGGGGATCGGGATGGTCCACCAGAACTTCATGCTCATCCCGGTCTTCACGGTCGCGGAGAACGTGATGCTCGGCTTCGAGCGCACGCGCCGCTTCGGCTTCCTCGATCGGCGACGGGCCCGCGCGGACATCCGCGAGCTCTCGGCCCGCTTCCGCTTGGAGGTCGATCCGGACGCCGTCGTCGGCGAGCTCTCGGTCGGACAGCAGCAGCGCGTCGAGATCGTCAAGGCGCTCGCACGCGAGGCGCAGGTGCTCATCCTCGACGAGCCCACGGCGGTGCTCACCCCGCAGGAGATCCAAGACCTCTTCCGGGTGATGCGCTCGCTACGCGAGTCGGGGAAGACGATCCTGTTCATCACGCACAAGCTCAAAGAGGTCCTCGAGGTGGCCGACCGGATCACCGTCATCCGCATGGGCAAGGTGGTCGGCACGGCGCTCCCGAGTGAGTCCGACGAGTCGCGGCTGGCATCGATGATGGTCGGTCGCGGCGTCGAGCTACAGGTGACGAAGAGCCCCCCTGCGCCGGGAGAGCCGGTGCTCGAGGTGGAGGACCTGGTGGCGCTCGACGATGCCGGGCAGGTCGCCGTGGACGGGGTCTCCCTCACGGTGCACGCCGGTGAGATCGTGTCGGTCGCCGGGGTGCAGGGCAACGGTCAGACGGAGCTCGCCGAGGCGCTGACGGGGTTGGCGACGGTGGTCGCCGGCACGGTCCGCATCGCGGGCCGGGACGTGACCGGAGCCCCGCCGAAGGAGGTCCTTCGCTCGGGGGTGGGCCACGTGCCGGAGGACCGACAGCGCGACGGCCTGGTAGGCAGCTTCTCGATCGCGGAGAACCTCATCCTCGACGTCTTCGACGAGCCGCCCTACTCGCGTCGCGGCGCGCTCGACTGGAACCGGATCCACGCCACCGCCGAGGAGCGCATGAAGGAGTTCGACATCCGCGCAAGCAGCATCAACACGACCGCTGCGACGCTGTCGGGGGGCAACCAACAGAAGGTCATCGTCGCCCGCGAGCTCTCTCGTGACATCCGGCTGATCATCGTCTCGCAGCCGACGCGCGGCCTGGACGTCGCCTCGATCGAGTACGTGCACCGAAGGATCGTGGCGGCACGGGACGGAGGCGCGGCGGTGCTCGTGATCTCCGCCGAGCTCGACGAAGCGATGCAGCTCGCCGACCGCATCGTCGTCATGTACCGAGGGAAGCTCGTCGGGCCCTATGACCAGAACGAGGTGTCGAGGGACCAGATCGGCCTCCTGATGGCGGGCGGCAGCCCGGCGGAGGTCGTGGCCGGAGGAGCGTCATGAGCGACGAGCCGGTTCGGCCGGGAGGCGACTCGGGCGCAGGGGGGTCGGTCGTCGCTGCGATCGGCCGCTTCTTCCTGAGCGGCAACACCATCATCGTCACGTTCCTCGCGTTCGTGAGCGCGCTCTTCCTCGGCGCGATCATCATCATCCTCGCGACCCCGTCGGTCATGGCCGCGTGGGGCCGCTTCGGCCAGGCGCCGGGTGCCGCCTTCGCGCAGAGCTGGCACGCGATCGCGACCGCCTACTCCGCGCTCTTCATCGGCTCGATCGGGAGCCCGCGCGGCATCGTGGGGGCGATCGCGAGTGGAGACGGCCACAGGATCGCGACGGCCTTCTATCCGTTGTCGGAGACGCTGGTCTCGACCACGCCGCTGATGATGTCCGGTCTGGGCATCGCGCTCGCCTTCCGGGCGGGGCTGTTCGACATCGGCGGCCAGGGCCAGCTCATCCTCGGGGCGCTCGGGGCGACCCTGGCCGGCTTCCTGCTGCCGGGGCTACCGATCTATCTTCACCTGCCGCTCGCGATTCTGGTCGGCGCCATCTTCGGCGCGGCCTGGGGCTTCATCCCGGGCATCCTCAAGGCGCGAACGGGCGCTCACGAGGTCATCACGTCGATGATGCTCAACTACGTCGCCCTGAACCTCCTCACCTATCTGCTGACGACGGCGCTGTTCCAGGCGCCGCCGCGCTATCAGCCGGTCTCGAAGGCCGTCGCGGACACGGCGCGCCTGCCCCACCTCGCCGGGCCCTCGCTGCGCGTGAACCTCGGCATCCTGCTGGCGATCGCCTGCATGGTGGGCGTGGCGTGGCTGCTGCAGCGGAGCACCCTGGGCTTCAAGTTCCGGATGCTGGGAGCCAATCGCGAGGCGGCGCGCGTCGCCGGCGTGAACATCAACCGGCAGTACATCCTCGCCATGACCCTGGCGGGAGCGATCGTCGGGCTCGCCGGTACCTTCATGGTGCTCGGCGTCGACCACCAGGTCGCCTCGGGGTACGGAGGCACCATCGGCTTCGACGGGATCACGGTGGCGATCCTCGGCCAGGGGAATCCCTACGGTGTCGGGTTGTCGGCCCTGCTCTTCGGCGCCTTTGCGGCTGGCGGTAGAACGATGCAGCTCGACGCCAACATCCCGCTTCAGCTGGTGCAGGTGTTGCAGGCGGTCCTCGTGCTGTTCGTGGCGGCGCCTGGCGTCATCCGCACCATCTTCCGTATCCGCGTGCGCGGAGCCGGTCGAGTCTTCGGAGGTTGGTCCGGATGAGCCAGGTCGAACCCACCGCGCTGGGCAACCGCGAGCTGCGCAAGGACCTGGCGGCGATCCGTCGGCGGGGGCTCGCGATCGCCCTGTGGGTGCTCGCAGCGATCGATCTGCTGGTGTTCGCCCGTACCACCCCTCCCGGGTCGAAGACGGTCTTCGATCTCAACGCACCCCCCGCTTTCCCGGTACCGGCCATCCACCTCCCGGTGCTCGCCACGCTCCTCGTCCTCGGGATCGTCTGCGCCCTGCTCGGCGTGGCCCAGTACCTGTGGAAGGGGAACCCGCGGACCTACCTGCTGCTCGGTATCGGCCTCGCGCTCTCGGGCATCGCCTTCCTCGCCTGGGCGGGGCGCGGCGCGAGGGTCGACGTGGAGGGGCTGCTGATGACCTCGCTCATCGAGGCGGTGCCCCTCACCCTCGGCGCCCTCTCCGGGCTGCTGTGCGAGCGTTCGGGCGTGATCAACATCGCCATCGAGGGGCAGTTCTTGATCGCCGCCTTCGTCGGTGCGGTGGTCGGGAGCGCCTCCGGGAGCCTCTGGCTCGGCCTGCTCTGTGGCGCGGTCGCCGGCGGGCTCGTCGGGCTGATCCTCGCCGTCTTCACCATCACCTACCGGGCGGACCAGATCATCGTGGGCGTCGTCATCGATGCCTTCGCGCTGGGGCTCACGACCTTCTTCCTGGTGAGCCTGCTGGTGCCGAACCAGATGACGCTCAACAGCCCTGCCGTCTTCGGACCGATCCCCATCCCGCTGCTGGACAAGATCCCGGTCGTCGGGCCGCTGCTGTTCAACCAGAACATCATGGTCTACCTCACCATCATCATCCTGGCGATCGTGCAGGTGACGCTGTTCCAGACGCGCTGGGGCCTGCGGGTCCGGGCGGTCGGCGAGCACCCGCGGGCGGCGGAGACGGTGGGGATCGACGTGCTGCGGGTGCGCTACCGCAACGTCATCCTGGGCGGCATCGTGGCCGGCATCGGCGGCGCCTCCTTCACGATCGGGTCCACGGGGCAGTTCGCCCACAACATGACCGCGGGGCTCGGCTACATCGCCCTGGCGGCGATGATCTTCGGGCGGTGGCGGCCCCTCGGAGCGCTCGGTGCCGCCCTCCTCTTCGGCTTCTTCGACGCGCTGCAGTTCACCCTGTCGGCCCTGAACGCCCCGATCCCCTCCAACTTCCTGTCGATGTTCCCCTACCTGGCCACGGTCCTCGCGGTGGCAGGGCTCGTGGGGCGCGTCGTGCCGCCCGCGGCCGACGGACAGCCCTACGCACGTGAGTGAGAGCGATGGCGCTGCTGCGGCCGGTCCCTCCTTCGATCGCCTCGTGATCGGGGAGGTGCCGACCGCAGCGCAGCTTCGCGCCTTCGCCGCCGGAGCCGGCCGCGACCGCCGCCGGCTGGTGGTGGGAGCGCTCATCCACGACGGGGCGGGGCGCGTCTTCGTCCAGCGCCGCAGCGAAGGGCGTGCGCTCTACCCGGGTTGCTGGGACGTGGTCGGCGGCCACGCCGAGCCCGGCGAGGGCGTGATGGAGGCGTTGCGGCGCGAGGTGGAGGAGGAGACCGGCTGGCAGCTCGCTTCGGTCGACGAGGTCGTGGAGATCCTCGACTGGGAGGCGAACGGTGAGCCCAAGCGCGAGATCGACCTGCTGGTCACGGTGACGGGCGACCTCGACGCGCCCCGGCTCGAGCCCGGCAAGCACACGACCGCGCGCTGGCTGGCGGCCGAGGAGCTGCCGCTGCTGCTCGAGCGCCGCGACCCGGACGACGTCTTCATCCACGACATCGCGCGCCGCGCGTTCGAGCTGCTCGCGCTGCGCGGCCAGGCGTAGCGGCGAGCGCACCGGACCGCGGCGGCGCCGCCGCATGGGAAGCCCATGCAGGTCTAACCGTCCGTTAACGGGGGTCCGGCATACTCCAGCCATGCCTGCCCACGAAGCCACTCTCCCACATCCGTGGAGCGCACGGTGACCGTGCGCGAGCAGGACACGGGGCCCCGTAGCCGCGCCGTCCTCCACCCCGGCGACCAGACCGGCCTCCTCCTCTTGAGGCTCGGACTCGGTGGCGTGCTGGTGTGGTTCGGCGCGGCGGAGCTCCACGACCCGAGCTCCTGGGCGGTGTTCGTCCCGAAGATGTTCGATCCCGTGCAGGCGCCCCTGATGTTCGTCCACGCCACCGCCCTGCTGGTCACCGGCGCGCTCCTGTTCGCCGGCATGTTCCACCGCGTCGCGGCCTGGCTCGGCGGCCTGATCCTCCTCGCCATCCTCGGCGCCCTCGCCATGACCGGAGCCATCGACAGCGTCTTCGTCCGCGACGTGGGCCTGGCCTGCGCTGCCTTCGCCCTGGCGCTGTCCCCCACGGCCGCGCAGCTGCCCGGGGTCGATCGCTGGCTGGCGCACCGGCCGCGCCGTGGCTACGCCGTCCCGGCCGTGAGCTACGCCATCCTGCTGGCTGCCGTGGTCGGGGTGCTGGCCGCCACGGCCGTCCCGACCAGCGGCTCGAGCACGGCGCTCAGCAACCTCGGAGGCGCGGGCGGGTTGTCCTCGCTCGGTGGCTCGCCGGCCGGCGGCGCCTCGTCCACGGGCAGCGGCACCGGCCTGGGCGGGGCTGCGCTCGGTGGCTCGTCCGGCGCCGGTGCGGCCTCGGGGTCCACCAGCACGAGCGGCTCCCGCTCCCCCTCGTCGGCCTCCTCGGCGAGCGCCGCCCCCGGCGCCTCCGCCAGCTCCTCGACCGGCCTCGCGTCGCTCGGCGCCCCGGGCCCGAGCGGGAGTGGCCACTGACCCAACTCGTCCGCGCCGCGTCGGCGTCGCCGGCTGGCACGCCCGCTCCAGGGCGGATCGTGCCTCCAGCCGGGGCCCCGAGCGCACCGGAACCCGATCCCTGGTCGGCCCGTCGGCCGACAAGCTTAGGAGACCCATCGTGAACGAACGGCACACCCCCGCCTCTCGCTCGGCCGGCTCCCGCCCCCTGGCACCCCGCCGCCCGGCCGTGCTCGCCTCACTGCTGGTCGCCGGTCTGGTCGCCGCCCTCCTCGGGTCCACGGCGTTCGCCCAGAGCAGCTCCAACGCCAGCTCGTCGTCGCAGTGCCGGCAGCTCCAGAAGACGCAGTACTGGCAGGTCTCCTTCCTCATCGCGCCGATGCCCAACCCCTTGCCCTCGCGCACGCAGGCGGCCATGGACGGCTTCACCCTCAACACGTCGAAGAACGCCGACGGCACCCTGAACGTCGACATCGAGCGACAGGGTCGCTCCGACAACGAGACGAACGAGACGCCGGACCAGGACGACATCAAGGTCGATACCTCCAAGCAGAAGCTCTACTTCCTGGAGGGCCAGATGGGCGACGACGCCGTCGGCATCGACACCCACCTCAACGACGAGGCCGTGGTGCTCACCGACCTGAACGGCTGCATCCTGCACTGACCGTCGACCCCTTGGAACGAACGCTCCGGCGCGCGATCCTTCGCGCGCCGGAGCGTTCGTTTGCAAGCGAACGCGAGGTGGCCGGGACGGCTAGGGCGCCTTCACCTGCGCCCCGGCGAGGCGCGGGTAGAGCGCCTTGTACACGGCTACGTCGGTGAGCACCGACTGCATGTACTCGCGTGTCTGGTACGCGTCGATCGCGCGGTACAGATCGTTCATGTCGCCCTTCACGGTGGGGCCGTCGTAGAGCGACCGGATGTAGCCCTGACCGCGGTTGTAGGAGGGCACGGCGAGCTCGAGGTTGCCGTGGAAGTAGCGGTCGAGGTACCCGAGGTAGTACGCGCCGTAGCGGATGTTCGCCAGCGGATCGAACGGGTCGGCCGGCTTGGCGTCGCCCTGGAGTTGCGCCAACCAGTCCCACGTGGGCCTCGTGACCTGCATCAGGCCGATGGCGTCCGACGTCGACACCGCCGCGGGGGTGAACCCGGACTCCTTGCGCATCACGCTCCACACGAGCAGCGGCGACACGCCCGCCGACGCTGCCTGCCGCTCCACCGTGGGCGCGTAGGGGGTGGGGTAGGCGAGGCGCCAGACGTCGAGCGACCGGTTGCCCCGGGTGATCAGCTGCCGCGCGGCGTACGTGCTCTGGCGGTACTCGCCGAGCCGTTGCAGCATCTGGGCGATGGCGATGACCTGGGGGGCATTACCGTCAACAGGCGCGCTGGAGGCGTCGGTGGTCGCGCCCAGCACGCGGAGCTGGAAGAGGAGCTCGCCGACCGCGTCGTCCGGTCGGTGCACCGCCACCAGGGCCCGGGCCAACTGGATGGCGGGTGGGACGGCATCGCCCTGTGGCTGCAAGGGGTCCGGCACCGCGGGCCCCGAGGAGGTGCTCGTCTCGGTCCCGAGCGCCCCCGCCGGTCGCGGCCGAGGCACGTCGGGATGCTCCCCGAGCTTCATCGCGAAGAAGCTGTCCTGGGGGATCAGGGCCCTCGCCTTCTGCGCGGTCTCCGTCATGCCGAGCCGGCGCGCCAGGATGTAGGCGCGGTAGGCGGCGTCGTCGGCGTAGCCGGTGCCCCCGCGCGCCAGGGCCATGTAGAGAGGGATGGCGTCACCGTAGCGCTGGTGGGCCTCGAGGAAGGTGGTCGCTTTCCAGAGATCGTCGGCGCGCCCGGTGCTCTTCAGCAAGGCCACGGCCGTGTCCACCTCGCCGAGCTTCTCGGCCGAGAGCGCGTGCCCGTAGACGGCGCTCTCCCCGTGGGCGCTCGCGAAGATCCGCTGCGCCTCGCGGTAGTCCTCGAGCTCGTACAGCGTCCAGGCGAGGCCGGTGCGCGCGTCGTTGTCGTTGGGCGCATCTTCCGACCAGGCGGCGTAGCCCTCCAGCGCCTTGTCGTAGTTCCCCAGGCGGTACTCGGCCTGGGCGCGGATCTTCGGGGCGCGCGCGTTGCCGAGGACGTCGAGCGCGTGGTGGTACATGCGAGCCGCGAGGAAGTCCTTGGCCCGTAGAAGGGGGTCGGGTTCGAGTCGTGCCAGGCCGTCGACCGCGCCCTGCGAGGGAAGCGCCTGGCGGTAGTAGCGGAGGGCAACCTGGTTGGCGCCCGCCTGCTCAGCGGTACGCCCCACTTCGAGATCGAGCGACCGCGTCTGGTCGCGAGCTGCCGGGTCGTCGATGCGAAGCGCGAGCGCTTCTCGGTAGTAGCTGAGCCGGGTGCTGGCATCGATCGTCTGCCAGCGCGCCAGCTCCAAGGCGGCCCGGTAGGCGAGGTAGCCGCTTCCCTCGGCCAGCCGTTGCAGGGTCAGGGCGTCGCCGGTCCGCACCGCCTCGAGGTAGGCGCCGTAGGGCTGCAGCAGGGACGAGGCGTAGGGACTGAAGCTCCCCACGAGCCGGGCATCGGCCGGCGCGTCGTGGCCCGGGAGGCGGAGAGCGCCCAGCAGGAGCGCGCAGGCCGCTACCAGGGAGACGAGCAAGAGGCGTCGGCGCGCGGACATGGCCCAGTCTACGGGCCACGCCGCCCGCCCTCTGCGAGGTGGTTCCCAAGCCGCCCGAATCTCTGCCAGGGACAGGGAATTGAGTGCCTCACGCTCATGGATTCTTCGGCGGCGGTGAGAAGTGTGATACACTTTTTAGCGGTCAGCTTGACCCAAGCGCCAGTTCGTCCGCCGTTCCTAGCGGAAGACCCTTCTTTCCGTTCTACGTGCCCGTCACGCAGGAGGTATCTGTGAAGAGACTGACCGTCTTCGTACTCGCCGCAGCCATGCTCGTCGGAGGCCTCGCCTTCGCCCAGCAGTACAAGAACGACACCCCGATCCGAGTGGGCTCGAAGCAGTTCACCGAGCAGATCGTGCTCGGGAAGATGATCATCGAGGCCCTTCGCGCCAATGGCTACCAGGTGACCGACAAGACCAACCTGGGGACCACGGCGGTCAACCGTAACGCTCTGGTGGCGGGCGAGATCGATGTCTACCCGAACTACACCGGCACGGCTATCAGCAACTGGTACCGCGATGTGAAGTGGGCCAACGACTCGATCCCGGCCGGCGCTTCGGGCAATGCCTATCAGTCCTACACCATCGTCAGCTCGCTGGACGCGGCGCTGCACGATCTCGTGTGGCTCGAGCCGGCCCCGGCCAACAACACCTACGCCCTGGCCGTGACCGCCAAGTTCGCGCAGGAGCACAACCTGAAGACCGTGGCCGATCTCGCCAAGTACGTCAACGATGGTGGAACGGTGAAGCTGGCGACGAACGGCGAGTTCGCCCAGCGCCCCGATGGCCTGCAGTCGTTCTACAAGACCTACGGTTTCAAGCTCAGCGACAGTGAGCTCCTGGTGATCCAGGGCGGCACCCCCGCTCAGACCGAGCAGGCGCTCGCCAACGGCTCCAACGGCGTGAACGTGGCCATGGCCTACGGCACCGACGGCGCCCTCAAGGCCTACAACTTCGTGGTCCTCAAGGACCCCGACGGCGCCCAGCCTGTGTTCCAGCCCACCCCGGTGTTCCGCGGCGAAGTCATCCGCAAGTACCCGGAGATCGTCGGCATCCTCAATCCGATCTTCGCCAAGCTGACGACCGAGGAGCTGCAGAACCTCAACGCCCAGGTCGAGGTGGACGGACAGAACCCGGACGCCGTGGCCAAGAACTTCCTCAAGCAGAACGGCTTCATCAAGTAGACGGAGCTGTCCCGAGCGTGGGGGCCTGACCGGGCCCCCACCGCTCTCTATCTTGTGTTCACGACCCGTTCGCACCGGCGCATCGGTCCCCGGCACGGCCTCTCCGGCCGGATGGGACCGCGCTCGGCGACGGGAGCGTCGACGTATCGAGGGCGGGGCCCGGTCCGCACCGCCCGTTCGACCTGGAGGTGAGCGCCATACCGAATCGCATTGCCATGCTCGGGAGCGCGATCGCCGCGCTCGGCTTCTTTTTCCTGCCGATCGTGTCGCTCAAACCCAACCGCCTGGCGGCCGGCGTCCCGTTCAACCTATTGCAGCTCCAGGGCGACTACCGCTACATCCTGCTCTTCGCGCTGGCGCTGGTGCCGTTCATGGTCGCCTTCCGCAAGGACGTCGGCATGCGGGGCTGGCTGCTGGTGATCCTCGGCAACCTGCTGCTGCTGCTCACGCTGGTGCTCCCCGCGATGGCGGGTCAGCACCTGCTCGCCAACGCCAAGCAGTTCCTGGGCGAGAACGCCTTCGTGCGCAACCCGCGCGTGCTCCCCACGGGAGGCCTGGCGATGGGGCTGGCGGGGGGCTACATGACCCTCTTCGCCGGCCTGCGCGATCTGAAGCGGGCGGGCATCCAGGGCTGGGTCCGGAGCATCGCCGCCTGGGGCGGGGTCGTGTTCATCTTCATCCTGCTGGTGGCCGGCTCCTTCAACGTCTACTCGGTGATGGTGGAGTTCCACACCAACGGGGCCGCGTTGCAGCAGCGCTTCGTCGAGCACCTGCTGTTCGTGCTGGTGTCGCTGGTGGTCGGCTTCGTCGTCGGCGTGGGGCTGGGGCTGTGGGCCTCGCGCGACGAGCGCCTGGCGCCCGTCATCCTCTACGCGGTCGGCATCATCCAGACCATCCCCAGCCTGGCGCTGTTCGGCGTGCTGCTGGTGCCGCTGGCGCGCCTGGGTGACAAGCACTTCCTCCCGGCCCTGACGTTCTTCGCCGTGACCGTGGTGATCGCGTTGGCGGTCGGAGCGGCCTATCGCTTCGTGGGCCAGCGGCTCGGCAGCCGCGTGCAGACGCTGGCCCTCATCGTCACCGCGCTGGTCGCGGCGGTCCCACTGGTGCTGTTCACCGGTGTGTTCGTCAGCTTCGCGTACCGCGCCGCGCGCATCGGCTTCGGCGGCGCCAGCGGCTTCGGCGGCCTCGACACCGCCGTCTTCGTGCTGGTCGCGATCGGCCTGGTGCTGTGGGCGGCCCGCCGGTGGCTGTTCAAGCGCGAGGGCGTGTTCCGCTTGCTGCTGCGCTACGTCTACCTGCTGTCCTACAGCGGTGCCGTAGCGCTGTTCGTGCTGCTGATGGTCAAGTCGGCGGCCACCGACCAGTTCCTGGGCAGCGTCCCCAGCCTGAGCGCCCTCACCATCCGCGATCTCGGCGTCTCCGGCATCGGCGTGGCGCCGGCGCTCGTGGCGCTGACGCTCTACTCGCTGTTGCCGCTGGTCCGCAACACCTACGCAGGACTCGAGAACGTCGACAACGCCATCATCGACTCCGGGCGCGGCATGGGCATGACGCCGGCCCAGATCTTCTTCCAGATCGAGCTGCCGCTCGCCTTCCCCGTGATCATGGCCGGCGTCCGCAACGCGGGCGTCGCGCTGGTCGGCATCGGGACCGTCGCTGCGGTGGTCGGCGCCGGCGGGCTCGGCACCTTCGTGCTGCAAGGCATCGTCAACACCTCCATCGACCAGATCCTGCTCGGCGCCATCCCCGCCATCGCGCTGGCGATGGTGCTCGACGCGTTGCTGAGGTTCGTGGAGGGGCTGCTCACGTCCCCCGGGATCCGTCATGTCTAGACCACCCACGAGGAGGAACCCGTGATCGAGTTCCAGAACGTCGTCAAGCAGTTCCCGGACGGCTTCCGGGCCGTGAACGGGTTGTCGCTCACCGTTCACGACGGCGAGATCACCGTCTTCATCGGTCCGTCCGGCTGCGGCAAGACCACCTCCATGCGCATGGTCAACCGCCTCCTCTCCATCACCGAGGGGAAGATCCTGGTGGAGGGGCGCGACAACCGCGACTACCCGGCCGAGGAGCTCAGGCGCAAGATCGGCTACGCCATCCAGCAGATCGGCCTCTTCCCCCACATGACGGTGCTGGAGAACATCGCGGTGGTGCCGCGCATGCTCGGCTGGGAGGACGACCGGATCCGCAAGCGCGTGGACGAGCTGCTCGAGCTCGTCGGTCTCGATCCCGACGTCAACCGCGACAAGTACCCCAGACAGCTGTCGGGCGGCCAGCAGCAGCGCGTCGGCGTCGCCCGCGCCCTGGGAGCGGATCCGCCCATCATGCTGATGGACGAGCCCTTCGGCGCCATCGACCCCATCACCCGCGAGGTGCTCCAGGACGAGTTCCTGGAGATCCAGAAGCGCATCAGCAAGACGATCATCTTCGTCACGCACGACATCGACGAGGCGATCAAGATGGGCGACCGCATCGCCATCCTGCGCGAGGGCTCGCTGGTGCAGTACGACACCCCCGACACCCTGCTGGCCAAGCCGAAGAACCGCTTCGTGCGCGACTTCGTGGGCGCCGATCGCCAGCTCAAGCGCCTGGGGCTGCTGCGCGTGCGCGAGCTGATGACCAAGGAGACCCCTCAGGTCAACCTTCGCGAGACCGCCGACGACGCCAAGCGCGCCATTCAAGAGGCCGGAGTCAAGAGCGCCTTCGTGGTCGACGAGGACGGGGTGCTCAAGGGCTGGGTGGATCGCGAGGGCCTGCGGGAGAACCCCGATTCGCTGCTCGACGCCATGAACGAGGGGGACTTCCGGGAGATCGGCGTGCGCCAGAGCGCCACCGCCCGCGAGGCGCTGTCGGCCATGGTGGCGCGCGGTTTCCGGATCACCCCCGTCGTGAGCGAGAAGGGCGTGCTGGTCGGTAGCATCACCCTGCGAGCGCTGCAGGAACTGGCCGAGCAGGGGTGGGTCGAAGGGGACCAGGCATCATGAACGGCCTGCGCCGGTTCTTCACGCCGGCGGCGCTGGTGTGGCTGGTGCTGGCGGTGCTGCTGTTCGTGGCGGTCAGCTACCGGGTGACCATCCACGACCCGCAGCTGCGGGAGGCCGGGGTCAAGCAGGCGACGGTGGTCCCCGACCTGTGGCTGCCGGTGTTCACCTTCAACACCAGCACCCTGCTCGACATCCAGGGCTCGCCCGACCTGCGGGTGCTGACCTTCGGCATCCTCCCGGCGGTCGTCACCGACAGCGCCAACCCCGGCGCCGCGACCGGCAAGGGAGGCGCGCCCTGGCGTGTCACGCTCGGCTGGTTCGCGTTGTTCATGGTCGTGGTGGAGGGCCTGATGGGCATGCGCTACGCCGGCCGGGACGAGAAGCTGGTGAGGCCGCTGGTGCGCGCCGCAGGCATCTTCCTGGTGATCTGGTCGTTCTACGGACACGAACCCTTCTGGGACTGGCTGTTGCACGGCGTGTTCCCCACCAGCCCCGACCTGCTCTACAACTCCAACACCGTCATCAACTTGGCGGGGCAGCACCTGGCGCTGGTCGTCATCTCCTCGATCATCACCATCGCCATCGGGCTCGGCCTCGGCATCATGGTGACGCGCGCGGAGTTCCGCGAGTTCCTGCCGCTGGTGACGGACATCGTCAACTCGGGCCAGACGGTGCCGACGCTGGCGATCGTGGCCATCATGGCGCCGATCATCGGGTTCGGCTTCTGGCCTGCCATCGTCGCGCTGATCCTCTACGGCCTGCTGCCGGTGGTCCGCAACACCATCGTCGGCCTCGAAGGGGTCGACCTGTCGATGATCGACGCCGCGCGCGGCATGGGCATGACGCCGAGCCAGATCCTGTGGCAGATCGAGGTGCCCAACGCCAGCCGCATCATCCTCGCCGGCGTGCGCACCAGCGTGGTCATCAACGTCGGCACGGCGGCGCTCGGCGCGTACGTGGGCTCGGGGGGCTTCGGCAACCCGATCGCCTCCGGGCTCAGCCAGTCGATCCAGCCGTGGGTCCTGCTCGGTGCCCTGGCGGCGGCGCTGCTCGCGATCCTGCTCGACTACATCCTCGGGCGGGTCGAGTACGTCATGACGCCGAAGGGCCTGATCATCGAGCGCTGAGCCGCGCGGAAGCGAGGCGTACGGGAGGGGTCCGACGCCTGTGCTAGGTTGACCGTTAGGCATACCCGGGCGTTCCCGGCGTGCGCCGCGCTCGACGGAGCGTGGCGTGCGCGCGGGCGCTCGCGTTCGCAACGAACCGAAGAAGCCTTCGCCTTGACCGGAAGGATGTGGTTGTCCACGTGATCCGAGCCGAAGGCGTCACCAAGATCTTCGGTCCGGACCCGGCGTCTGCGCTGGAGCTCCTCGAGCAGGGGCGCAGCAAGGACGACATACGGGCCGAGACCGGTCACACGGTAGGCGTCAACAACGTCAGTTTCTCCCTCGAGCCCGGCGAGTTCTTCGTCATCATGGGGCTCTCCGGCAGCGTCAAGTCGACGCTGATGAGGTGCATCAACCGGCTGATCGAGCCGACCGCCGGGCGCATCTACCTCCAGACCGAGGATGAGGGTGAGGTCGACATCACCGGCCTCGACCCCTTCGCGCTCCGCCAGCTCCGCAAGATCCGCATGAGCATGGTCTTCCAGCGCTTCTCGCTGTTCCCCCACCGGACCATCCTCGACAACGTCACCTACGGCCTCGAGATCCAACGCCGCCAGCGCAAGCGGGCGAAGGAGATCGGGGAGGAGATGATCGGGTTGGTGGGCCTCTCGGGCTACGAGGCGTCCTACCCCTCGGAGCTCTCGGGGGGCATGCAGCAGCGAGTGGGGCTGGCGCGCGCGCTCGCCACGGAGGCCAACGTGCTGCTCATGGACGAGCCCTTCAGCGCGCTCGACCCGCTCATCAAGATGCAGATGCAGGACGAGCTGCTGAAGATCGAGCAGAAGCTGGCGCGCACCATCCTCTTCATCACCCACGACCTCAACGAAGCGCTCCGGCTGGGCGACCGCATCGCCATCATGGAGTCGGGGCGGGTGGTGCAGATGGGCACGCCCGAAGAGATCATCGTCAACCCACGTACCGAGTACGTGGCGGACTTCGTGGAGCACGCCGACCCCACCGGGGTGATCACCTCGCAGACGGTGGCCCTGCCGCTCGAGCACGACCGCTTCGTGCTCGACCATCGCGAGGGGGACGTGCGCTACTACCGCCACAAGGCGCAGCTCGACGTCCTGATCGGGGTCGACGAGGACGAGGCGTTCCGCGGCATGCGGGTCGCGGGCGAGGAGGTACCGGCGCGGCCGCTGCTGGAGGTGCTGGAGGACCCCGCGCCCGACGCGCGCCGGCGCGACATGGTGCTGACCTGCCCGCCGGACGTGACGCTCCGCAAGCTGCTGCGCGGCCGCACCTACGTGGCCCTGCCAGCCATCGTGCTGGACAGCGAGGGGCGTGTGCGTGGAGTGGTGACCGAGCGCGAGCTGGTCGAGGGCATCTTGGAGAAGCGCGGCAACCAGGACCTTGGGTCGCTGGAGGCGGCGGTGGCCGAGACCGAGGCCGAGGCCGGCGCCGTGGCGGGGGTGCGCTAGGTGCTCTCGGATCTGTTCGGCTACCAGCTCTTCGACAACCACACGATCCCGCTGCGAGCGTGGATCGCGGCGGCGGTGAACTGGCTCTACACCAACTACCGCCCCTTCTTCCAGACCATCAAGAAGCCGGTGGAGTGGCTCCTCAACGGCATCAACGCAGGCCTGCACGGCGTTCCGCCGTTGCTGATGCTGCTCATCATCTTCGCGCTGGCGTGGTGGGCGGCGAGCTGGCGCGTCGGCGTGTTCAGCCTCGTCGCACTGGGCTTCGTGGGCTTCCTGGGCTTGTGGGGCGACACCATGACGACGCTGGCCATGGTCCTCAGCGCGGTGGTGTTCTGCGTCTTGGTGGGCGTTCCGCTGGGCATTCTGGCGTCGCGCAGCAACGGCTTCGCGACGTTCCTCCGCCCCATCCTGGACGTGATGCAGACCACCCCGGCCTTCGTGTACCTGGTGCCCGTCGTGATGCTGTTCAGCATCGGCACGGTCGCCGGCGTGATCGCGACCATCGTCTTCTCGATGCCGCCGCTCATCCGGCTCACCAACCTCGGCATCCGGCAGGTGCAGGAGGACGTGGTGGAGGCGGCGACGGCCTTCGGGTCGAGCCCGCGCGAGATCCTGTTCAAGGTCCAGCTGCCGTTGGCGCTGCCGACGATCATGGCCGGGCTCAACCAGACCATCATGCTGTCGCTGTCGATGGTCGTCATCGCGGCGCTGATCGGCGCCGGCGGCCTGGGGCTGCCCGTGTTCGAGGGGCTCAACGCGCTCAAGACGGGGTTGGCCGGCATCGGCGGTCTCGCCATCGTGCTGCTGGCGATGGTGCTCGACCGGGTCACGCAGGGGCTCGGCGAGCGCGGTCAGCACCGCTGAGCGTGCGGTCAGCACCGCTGAGCGCCGCCGTCCAGAAGGGCGTTACCGCACTTCGGATCGCCTTCCTGTAGGCCAGCTAGCAGACGGTCCGTACACATTGCCTATACTCGAACCGCACGCCTAACAAGAGCCGCTCCCGCGACCGATGCGGGCGGGGGCGGGCACCGTCACGTGGTCTCGACCGTTACGAAGCAGTCTGAGAGAAGGAGGCATGAGATGAAGCGATCCGTCATGGTCACGGTGCTGCTCGCGCTCGTCCTAGCCCTCACCGGTTCGGTGATGGCCCAGGGCACGAGCATGCCGGGCAAGGGGGTCACGGTCCAGCCGGCCGTTGCGACCTGGAGCTCGGCGCAGCCCCTGGAAGCGATCTTCGCGACCCTGCTGGAGGACCTCGGCTACAACGTCAAGCCGGCCAAGGCCCTCTCCAACCCGATCTTCTACCAGTCGGTGACGCAGGGCGCAGTGGACTTCTGGGCCAACGGCTGGTTCCCGCTGCACAACGCGCAGCTCCCCAAGGACTTCCATCAGCACGCGGAGATCCTCGGGACGATCGTCAAGCACGGTGCGCTCCAAGGCTTCCTCGTCGACAAGAAGGACGCCGAGAAGTACAACATCAAGTCGCTCGCCGACTTCAAGCGCCCCGAGGTCCGCAAGGCGTTCGACGCCAACGGTGACGGCAA
>JARRMM010000020.1:0-2811 GCA_037386005.1 Deinococcales bacterium
GGATCGCCCGCTCGGCATGAGCGCGGGCGCGACCTCGGGCGCGCGCTACGAGCGCATCGAGCGCGCCTCCGGCGGCGAGCTGCCGGAGGCCGGCGTGCTGAGCCGGACGCTGGCCAGGGGTGCGGGCGTGCGCCTGACGTGGTTCGGGTTCGCCGCCGGTGAGGAGCTCACCGAGCACACCTCCACCCGTCCGGCGCTGCTGCACGTGCTGCGTGGGCGGGCCGGCCTGACGCTCGGGGAGGACGCGGTCGAGGTGGGAGCGGGCGATCTGGTGCGCATGGAGGCCGGGCTGCGGCACAGTGTGCGGGCGCTCGAGCCGCTGGAGCTCGTGCTCACGCTGCTGCCGGCCGACGGCACGACGGGCGGCGCGGCGTAGCGTGCAGCGCGTGGTCCCCGGCCGATCCAAGGTCCGCTGGCGGACGCTGGCGCTGCCCAATGAGCACGGCGCCTGGGCGTTCCTGCTCGAGCCCGCGCTCCTCGGGCTCGGCCTGGCGCCGAGCGCGCCCGGCGTGGCCCTGGTGGGTGCGGGCCTGGGGGCGTTGCTGACCCAGCACCCGCTGGGATTGGCCATGGCCGACCTGTGCCGCGGCAAACGCTTCCCCCGGACGCTCCCGGCCCTCGGGCTGGCTGCGGTCTACGCGACGGCGAGCCTGCTGTCGCTGGCGGCGGCGTTCGCGCTCGGCGCCCATGCCGCGGCGCTCCTGCCGCTGGCCCCGGCGCTGCTCATCGCGCTGGTCCAGCTCGCGTTCGATGCGCGGAACCGCGGGCGGGCCGCACCTGCCGAGCTCGCGGGGGCGCTGGCGCTGGGCGCGCTCGCCGCCGCCATCGTGCTGGCGGCCGGCGGCCCTTGGTCGTTGGCCCTGGCGTTGTGGCTGGTAGCGGCGGGTCGCAACGTGCCGTCCGTCCTGTACGTGCGGGCGCGGCTGCGGCTGCAGCGGGGCGGAGCCGTCGCCCGCGGCCCCGTCGTCCTGGCGCACGTCGTCGCGCTGGCGGCCGTGACGTTGGCCTGCTGGCGGGCCGCGCTACCCTGGCTCGCCCTGGCGCCGTTCGCCGTGTTGCTGGCGCGCGCCGCCGTGGGCCTGCGGCGGGGGACCCCGGCGTTGCAGGCGAAGACCGTCGGCATGCGGGAGATGGGTTTCGGCCTCATGACCGTGGCCGCCGTGCTGGTGGGTGTGTGGGCCGGTTGGTGAGTCGCGCGGCTCGCCCCGCGGTGGCGCGCCGGAGCGACACATGAGCCGCTACGAGGTGGCGCTGCTGCGCGGGGCCGTGCTCTATTTGCTGGCGACCGCCGTCTTCGGGGTGCTGTTCACGCTGCGCCCCGGCCTCGTAGGCGTGTTCGGGCCCACCCACGCCCATCTGGGCCTGGTCGGCTTCTTCCTGTCGACGGTGATGGGGGTGGCCTTCTGGATGCTGCCGCGGCCCGGCGGCATCCGGCAGGAGGGCTGGGAGGCCGCCTGCTTCTACCTCCTCAACGCGGGCCTGGTGCTGCGCGCCGTCGCCGAGCCGTGGTGGCGCGCCACCGGCGCCCGGCTCCCGCACGAGCTGTTCGTGGTCTCCGGGGCCCTCACGCTGGCCGCGGTGGCGGCGTTCGCGTGGGCGATGCGCCGACGCATCGTCACCAAGGAGACGGTCCGGGCGCGTAGCCGTGGGCGTGGTCACGCGCGCGCTGTGGGCGCCGCGCCCCAGGACGCGGATGCGGGGCCCTAGCGGTCGGTCTCGACAACGCGCGTGCCTGCCAGGCGGTCGCCCCAGCGCCGTCCTTCTTCGTCGGTGACGGTCAGGAATCCCTCGATCAGCAGGAGGATCAGTCCGGCCACCCAGGCGAGTGGGATGAGGATCCACCCGAGCAGCGGGATCAGGAGCAGCACGATCGCCAGCGAGGTGACGACGAGCGGCCAGTTCCGGGTCGCCGAGACGCGGAGCGTCACCGGCGAGCCGTCGTCGGTGAGCGGCCGCAGGTGCATGATGCGCTTGCCGATCGAGCGGTGGTCCATGAACTCGACGTCGAAGCCGTCACGGAACAGGATGTAGAGCGCGGCCAGGATCCCGCCGATCCAGGGGATGCGACTGACGATGGCCGCGATGACGGCGTCGATCAGCAGGGCCAGGAAGCGCTTACCGAGGTCCGCCTTGGCGGTCTCGGTCGCGACCTGCGCCCCCCCTTGCTCCGGGATCGCGGCTGCCGCGCCCGGCGTTCCGGTTCCGCCTGGTACCGCCGCCGAGGGCCGATCGGAATCGTTGCTCGGATCGCTCATGACGGACTCCCTTCACCCCTGTGACGCGCGCCGCGGGACGTCTCCGGCTCGCGTGGAGCGGCTCTGGGCCGCAGTGCGTCCCGTCCAGTCTAGCCGCAGAGGGCGTCGCTGGCGGTGCGGCGCGCAGGGCGCGGACGCAGCGCAGGGCGCGGGTCAGGCGTCCCTCCGGAGGGCCCTGTCCCCGCGGTAAGGTGAGCACGGAGGCGCTCGTGCGCGCCGGTCGTCGGGACCCTGGGGCGCGCCAGCGAGCGAGGAACCATGGCGCAGACACACGCCTTCTACGTGGTACCCACCGGCCCCGGCGTGGGGCTGACCTCGGTCTGTCTGGGGTTGGTGCGCGCCCTCGACCGGGAGGGGCTGCGGGTGGGCTTCTTCAAACCGATCCGGCAGCCGGGGGCGGACGAGGGTCCGGAGCGCTCGAGCCACTTCGTGCGGCGCACCACCACGCTCAAGCCCCCCGAGCCGATGCCCTTCCGGGAAGCGGAAGCGCTGCTCACGGCCGACAAGCGGGCGGAGCTGCTGCAGGAGCTGGTGGGGCGCTACCAGAGGTCGGCGG
>JARRMM010000020.1:2840-30061 GCA_037386005.1 Deinococcales bacterium
GCGCGGGCGCTCGACGCCGAGGTGTTGCGGGTGGGCGCGCTGGGACGGAGCAGCCTCGAGGAGTTCAACGACCGCGTCGACCTGGTGGCCGGCCAGTACGGCGGCGCCCGCAGCCCCAAGGTGCTCGGCGTCATCGTGAACAAGGTCAACGCACCGCACCAGGAAGTGGTGGCCGCCACGCGGACCGAGCTGAGGCCGCCGGCCCAGCTGCTGACCGCCGAGCGCATCGTCGCTGCTTGCCCCGTGTTCCGCAACGAGGGCTTCCACCTCTACGGAGCGATCCCCTGGCACCAGGGCATGGTCTCCCCACGGACCCTGGACGTGGCGGCGCACCTCGGGGCCCGGCCGCTCATGGAAGGGGACATCGCGCGCCGCCGCGTCGTCGACGTGTCGATGGTGGCGCGCACCGTCGCCAACATGACGCACCGGCTCCGGCCCGATGCGCTGGTGGTGACCCCCGGGGATCGGGACGACATCATCCTCGCCGTGTGCATGGCCGCCCTCAACGGCGTGCCCCTCGCCGGCCTGGTGTTGACCGGCGGGATCGAGCCCAACGCGCACATCATGAAGCTGTGCGAGAAGGCCGTCGCCACCGGGCTGCCACTGCTGCTCGTCGATACCGATTCCTACGTCACGGCCGCGCGGGCGGCCGCCATGAACCTCGAGGTGCCGATCGACGACCTCGAGCGGATCGAACGCGTCATGGACACGGTGGCGAGTTACCTGGACACGGAACGGCTGCGGGCGCGCATCGCGACCGACCGCGAGCCACGCCTCTCGCCGCCGGCCTTCCTCTACCGTCTGGTGGAGCGCGCCCGGCAGGCGTCGAAGCGCATCGTCCTGCCGGAAGGCGAGGAGCCCCGGACGGTCAAGGCCGCGGCCGCCTGCGCCGATCGCGGCATCGCCCACTGCGTGCTCATCGGCGATCCGGCCGAGGTACGGCGCGTCGCCGAAGCGCAGGGCGTCAAGCTCGCCGAGGGCATCGAGGTGCTGCAACCGACCGACGAGGTGCGCGAGCGCTACGTCGAGGGCATGGTCGAGCTGCGCCGGCACAAGGGACTCACCGCCGACGGCGCTCGCGAGCAGCTCCGCGACAACGTCGTCCTGGGCACGATGATGCTGGCACGCGGCGAGGTGGACGGGCTCGTCTCGGGCGCGCTGCACACCACCGCTAACACCGTCCGTCCGGCCCTCCAGCTCATCAAGACGCGTGAGGACGCGCGCCTGGTCTCCTCGATCTTCTTCATGTGCCTGCCCGAGCAGGTCCTCATCTACGGCGACTGTGCGGTCAACCCCGACCCCAGCGCCGAGGAGCTGGCGGACATCGCCGTTCAGTCCGCCGAGTCCGCACTGGCGTTCGGCATCGTGCCCCGCGTCGCGATGATCAGCTACTCGACGGGATCCTCCGGCGGCGGCAGCGAGGTGGAGAAGGTGCGCGAGGCCACCCGCCTCGCCCAGGAGCGCCGTCCCGAGCTGGTGCTCGACGGCCCCCTGCAGTACGACGCGGCGACCGTCGAGAGCGTGGGCCGGTCGAAGGCGCCCGACAGCCCCGTGGCTGGGCGCGCCACGGTGCTGATCTTCCCCGACCTCAACACCGGAAACGCCACCTACAAGGCCGTGCAGCGAAGCGCCAACGTCGTCTCGGTCGGCCCGATGTTGCAGGGCCTGCGGCGACCGGTCAACGACCTGTCGCGTGGCGCGCTGGTGGACGACATCATCTACACCATCGCCCTCACCGCCATCCAGGCGGAGCAGGCGGAGCGCCTGGAGCGCGAGACGGTGGCCGAGGGCGCCGCCTGACGACCCGGCCCGGACCGCCGCGCGAGCTCAGAAGCGGTCGATGACGCTAAGGCCCTGCTGAGCGAAGTCGCTCATGGCGGCCAGCTCGGCACCTGCCTTGTCCAGCGCGATGCGCTTGCCGATGAGGCGGCCCACCTCCAGCCCGCGGTTGGCGACGAAGGCGAGCAGGTCGTCATAGCGGCTGGCCGCCATGCCGTGGGCGCCCGTCACCAGCAGCTCTCGCTTGATCACCTCGAGCATGGGCATGGGCGGAGCGGCATCGCCGGCGAGCAGCAGCCCCACCTGCACATGGCGACCGCGGCGGCGCAGGCTGCGCACCGCCTGGGCGGCGGTCAGCGGCGAGCCGACGGCGTCGATCGAGACGTGGGCGCCGCCGTCGGTGAGCTCGCGCACCGCGTCCACGACCGCGGCGTCGCGGGCGACGACCGAAGCGTGCGCTCCCAGATCACGGGCGCGCGCCAACCTGTGCTCGTCCAGATCGACGGCGATCACGCGCGCCCCGAGGGCCGCGCCGATCATCACCGCGGAGAGGCCGACGCCCCCGCACCCCATCACGACCAGCGACTCGCCCGCTGCCAGGCGCGCCTTGTCGACCAGCGCCGCGAACGAGGTCATGAAACGGCAGCCGAGGCTCGCGGCCTCGTCGAAGGTGAGGCGTTCGGGGAGCTGGACCACGTTCACATCGGCGTGAGGTACGAACACGTACTCGGCGAAGGAACCCGGTCCGTCGAAGCCCGGCTGGTACTCGTGATGGCAGAGGTTCTGGTGGCCGGCGCGGCACTCCGGGCAGCGGCCGCAACCGCACGCGAACGGGGCGGTGACCCGGTCGCCCGGCCGCACGCCGCGGACCTCCGGACCCACGGCGACCACCTCGCCGGCGAACTCGTGGCCGGGCACGTGGGGCGGCGTCACCGAGGCGTCGTGCCCCATCCAAGCGTGCCAGTCGCTCCGGCACACGCCGCTGGCCCGTACCTCCACGACGGCTCCGTCGAGGCCGGGCTCGGGGTCGGGGTGGTCGATCAGGTCGAGTGGTGCCTGGTAGGCGTGGAACTGCGCTGCTCGCATCACTGCTCCTCGTGCCGTCGGCGCTGCCGCGGGATCGGGCCGGACGGCCCGTGTGGAGCGGCGCCGGCCGCTCGTTCAGCCTACCCCGCGATCGCCGGCGTCGGCCGGCCCGCCCGATGCCGGGCTCACGGGGCGGGCCAACGTATACTGTGCGCGCTGTGAAGGTCTCCGACGCCACCCTCCAGAAGCTGTCGTTCGACCGCGTCCGCACCGCGTTGGCGGAGCGGGCGGCCACGCGGCTGGGTGCGGAGCGCGCCCTGGCGGTGACACCATCGCTGCCGCCCGACGTTCTCGACGAGCTGCTGGACCGGGTCGACGAGGTGGTCACGGGAGGGGACCTGTCGCTGGGGGGCATCGAGGACGTGCGCCCCTTCCTGGCGCGGGTGCGGGAGGGCAACCTGCTGGAGGGGCGGGAGATCCTCTCGGTGGCCTACACCCTGGATGCCGCCGCCACGCTCCGGCGCTCGATCGTCGCGGGCGAGCGCCCGGCCCTCTCGAGGCTCGCCGCCCGCATCGGCAGCTTCGACGGGGCCTTACGGCTGGTGCGGGAGCAGCTCGATCCCGAGGGCAACGTGCGCGACGAGGCGACGCCCAAGCTGGCCGACATCCGGCGGCGTCTGCACCCCCTCCGAGGCCGCATCCGGGACCGCTTGACGCGGCTCCTCGAGACGCACGCTGGCAGCGTGCAGGACCCCATCATCACCTTGCGGCGCGATCGCTACGTCATCCCCATCCGCGCGAGCGCGCAGTCGAGCGTGCCCGGCATCGCCGTGGACCGGAGCGACTCGGGCGCCACCGTCTTCGTCGAGCCCGCCTCGGTCGTACCGCTCAACAACGAGCTCGCGCTGCTCGAGATGGAGGAGCGCGACGAGGTGCGGCGCATCCTGCTGGCGCTGGGCAGGCGGCTCGCCGACGAGCCCGGCGTCGACGAGAGCCTAGCGGTGATCGCCGAGCTGGACCTGGCCAACGCCAGCGGGCGCCTGGCGCGCGACTGGCGGCTGGCGCGTCCGGAGATCGACGACGGCGGAAGGGTGGTGCTGCAGGAGGCACGTCACCCGCTGATCGAAGGGTGCGTCCCCAACTCCCTCGAGCTCTCCGGCGAGCAGCGGCTGTTGGTGGTGACCGGCCCGAACGCCGGCGGGAAGACGGTGTTGCTCAAGACGCTCGGCCTGGCCGCCGTGATGGCGTCGAGCGGGCTGTTCGTGGCGGCCGGCGTGCCCCGCGAGGACGGTGCCGAGGAGCGCCTGGCGCCGCCGCGCCTGCCGCGTGTCGACGCGCTTCTGAGCGACATCGGCGACGAGCAGAGCATCGAGGCCAGCCTCAGCACCTATGCCGGCCACCTGCACAACCTCAAGGCGATCGTGGAGCAGGCCGACGAGCGCACCCTCGTCCTCATCGACGAGCTCGGCTCGGGGACGGACCCCGACGAGGGCGCCGCGCTCTCGCAGGCCATCCTGGAGGCCGTGTTGGAGAGCGGTGCCCGAGGCCTCGTCACCACCCACCTCGCCCCGCTGAAGGTGTTCGCTTCGGAGACCGAGGGCGTTCGCAACGCGGCGATGCGCTTCGACGTGGATCGATTGCAGCCCACCTACCAGCTGGTGGTGGGGCAGCCCGGGCGTTCCTACGCGCTGTCGATCGCCGGCAGGCTGGGGCTTGGCGAGGGGCTGCTCGCCCGGGCATCGACCCTGCTCGGGCCGGCCGGGGAGCGGCTCGAGACGCTGCTGGAGACCCTGGAGGCGCAGCGCGGCGAGCTGCAGCGCGAGCTCGGCGAGGCGCGCGGCGCCGGCGAGCAGGCCAGGCGCGAGGCCGACGTCCTCCGTGCCGAGATCGACCGGCTCCGCGAGCGTGAGGAGACGTTGCTGGCCGAGGCCGCCGAGCGGGCCGACAGCATGCTTCAGGACACCTTGCAGCAGGCCGCACGGCTCTAGCGCACGGCCACCACCGAGCCGGAACAGCGCTCCCGCGCACTGGAGGAGATCCAGCAGCTCCGCCGTCAGGCGCGGAGCCGGGCGGAGGCCCGCGCGCCGAAGCCCTCCTCGGACGCCCTGAAGCCGGGCGCCCAGGTGCGGGTGGCGTCGTACAACGCCGAGGGCCCCGTCCTGGAGGTCCGCGGCGACACCCTGCTGGTCCAACTCGGTCTGCTGAAGGTCGAGGTGCCGCGGCGCGACGTCACGCCTGCGGCCCCGCCGCCCGGGCGCGGCGGGGCCGGCTCCGCTGGGGCCGGCACGACGGGTGCCACAGGCGGTGTCCCCGCCGGCGCAGGCGCACCCGCCGGCGCGCGCTTCGATGCCGAGCTCAACATCCGCGGCGAGCGCGTGGAGCCCGGTCTCGAGAAGGTGCGCGATTTCGTCGCCGAGGCGCACGCCCTCAAGGTCGGCTCCGTGCGGATCCTTCACGGCAAGGGGACCGGAGCGCTGCGCGACGCCGTGCGCACGTACCTGAGGAGCGACAAGCGGGTCGAGCGGTTCGAGGACGCCGTTCCGTACGAAGGCGGGCACGGCGTGACGGTCGCCTACCTGCGCGTCTAGCGAGGGAGTGCCCGCTGTGGAGGCCGAGCGTGGCATACTGGCGCCCATGCGCCCCGTGATCGTCTTCGACCTCGACGGTACCCTGGTCGACTCGCTGCCCGATATCGTCGCGAGCTTCCTGCAGGCGTTCCCGGCCGTGGGGTTGGCCGCGCCGGAGGAGGGCGCGGTGCGAGCCACGCTCGGACAGCCGCTCGAGACCATGTACCGAGCGTTCGCCCCGACCGAGCACGTGGACGCGCTCTGCGACAGTTACCGCGCGCACTACGACGCGCACATGGCCGACCACAGCCGCCCCTACCCGGGCGTCCCCGAGCTCCTGACCGAACTCGGGCGGCGCGGCTACCTCCGAGCCGTGGCCAGCACCAAGCGCACCGATACGGCCCGGCGCCTGGTGCAGGCGACCGGGCTCGCCGGGCTGCTCGACCACGTCGAGGGGAGCGATGCCGCCCCCTACAAGCCGGCCCCGGATGTGGTGCTCCGAGCCGTGGAGGCGGCCGGCGGGCGGGGTGCGTGGATGGTGGGTGACACGGCCGGCGACGTGCTGGCGGGGCGAGCGGCGGGGCTCAGGACCTACGCGGTCAGCTGGGGCACGCACGGTGAGGAAGCGTTGGCGTCTGCCCGGCCGGACGCTCTGGAGCCCGACCTGACTGCCCTCCCGTCGCTGCTGTAGACCGGGGTCCCGGCGGCCGCTTCACACGGGCGGGAACGCCTGCTCGGTAGCATGAGACATGGACAACCTGGAGAAACAGTACGTCATCGACGCCCTCGCGGAGGACTCGTGGCGGATGTTCCGGATCATGGGCGAGTTCGTCCAGGGGTTCGAGGAGATGGCGGACGTGGGCAAGGCCGTGACGATCTTCGGCTCGGCCCGGATGGGGGAGGAGGCCGAGATCTTCCGCAAGGCGCGTGAGCTGGCCGCCGACCTGGCGCGCTCGGGCTACGCCATCATCACCGGGGGCGGCCCCGGCATCATGGAGGCCGGCAACCAGGGGGCGTTCGAGGCCGAGGGTCGGAGCATCGGGCTCAACGTCGACCTACCGCACGAACAGCAGCCGAACGCCTTCCAGACCGACAGCCTCAAGTTCAAGTACTTCTTCGTGCGCAAGGTGATGCTGGTCAAGTACTCCACCGCCTTCGTGGTGTTCCCCGGCGGCTTCGGCACGATCGACGAGCTGTTCGAGGCGCTGACCCTCATCCAGACCCGCAAGATCAAGCCGTTCCCGGTGTACCTCATCGGCGTCGAGTACTGGCGCGGACTGCTGCAGTGGTTGCAGGGGACGCTCCTGCGCATGGGCACGATCAGCGAGCACGATCTGCACCTGTTCAAGGTGGTGGACGACGTCAGCACCATCGCCGACGAGATCGACGACTATTACCGCAGCGAGCACCACGGCGGCTTCAACCTGCCGTGGTGAGGACGGGCCTCCCCCCAAGCGCCTGGCTGAGCCGGCAAGAAACGTGTCCCTTGCGCAGTCATAAGACTTGACAATAAGACACTCAGATTTCTATACTCGTACCTGCAAGAGGGGGTCGAAGGCGACGCTCGGCCCCTTCGTCCAGAAATCCGAGATCGCGAGGAGGAGACACCATGGCACTGGTTCGCAACGCTCGTACCCTTCCCGTACGGCGCTACGCGCTCGACCCCTTCGAAGAGTTCGACCGCATGCTGGGTGAGTTCACGGCACCCTACAGTGCGCGCGCCGAGTGGATGGGCTACCCCATCGACCTCTACGAGACCGATAGCGACCTCGTCCTGGAGATGGCGGTCCCCGGCGTGCGCAGCGAGGACCTCGACATCAGCATCGAGGGCCGGCAGCTCAGCATCCGCGGCCACCTTCCCGAGTCGGACGAGAACAACCGCCGCTACTGGCTGCAGAGCATCCCGCGCGGCGACGTCAGCCGCACCGTGAAGCTCCCGGCCGCGGTCGAGGTCGACAAGATCCAGGCCCACGTGGCGGACGGCATGCTCACGCTGACGATGCCCAAGCTCGCGGAGGCCAAGGTCCACAAGATCGCCATCCGGTGACGGCCGGCTGACGAGGTACCCGAGCGCGTACGAGACGCGCTGGGCGGGGCACCCTGGAAGGATCGGGGTGCCCCTTGCCGTGGGTGCCCCCCGCGACGCTGTCGGGGGCCGGTACCCGGGGCGGGACCGGCCGCTGGGGGCCGCACCCGCGTGGTCTAGGCGTGGGTCGCGGGCACCCGCTGGCATGCAGTGGGCACCCGCTGGCATGCAGTGGGCACCCGCTGGCATACAGCGGGCCCCCGCTGGCATACAGCGGGCCCCCGCCGCGCGTCAGCGGGGTGCGCGCAGCTCGCTCAGAACGGCATGAGCGTGGTGGATACGCTCATGGTCGGGCGTCTCGGGGCTCGGGACCTGGCCGGCATCGCTCTGGGTGGGTCCACCTTCACCTTCGTCTTCATCCTGTGCATGGCGGTGCTCTTCGCGGTCGGGCCGATGGTGGCGCAAGCTCACGGCGGTCGTCGACCGGAGGATGCAGCCCGGGCCACGCGTCAGGGGCTGTGGATGGCGTTGGCGCTGTCCGTGCCCGGCGTGATCGTCTTCCTCGAGGCCGGTCCGTTGCTCGTGCTCGCAGGGCAGGACGCCGCCACGGCGGCCGCCAGCGCCGCCTACCTGCGGGCGATGGCCTGGGGGTTCCCGTTCGCGCTCGCGTTCACCGCCCTGCGAGGTTTCCTGGAAGGACAGGGCGACACCCGGCCGATCCTCGTCGTGGCCGCGCTCGGGGTGGGGCTCAACGTGATCGCCAACGAGGTGCTGATGTTCGGCCGCCTCGGGTTCCCGAGGCTGGGGCTCGTCGGTACGGGGTACGCCACCTCGGTGGTCTATGCCGTGATGGCGTTGCTCATCGCCGTCTACCTGCGGGCGCGCTACCGTCGTTACCGGGTGTTCGCGGGCATGCGGCAGCCCGACCTCGGGACCCTCCGTGAGCTGGTGCGCATCGGTTGGCCGATCAGCTTCACCCTCGGGTTCGAAGTGGGTCTGTTCTGGCTCACGGCGCTGCTGATGGGGCGCTTCGGAGACGCCGCGCTCGCCGGGCACCAGATCGCGCTCCAGAGCGCCTCCACCACCTTCATGGTGCCGCTCGGCATCAGCATCGCCGCCGGTGTGCGGGTCGGGCAGGCGGCGGGGCGGAGCGACCCCGGCGGCGTGGCACGCGGCGGCGTGGTGGGCATCACCTTGAGCGCGCTCTTCATGGCTTGCGCCGCAGCGCTGTTCTGGCTGGCCCCGGATGCCGTCATCGGGCTCTACCTGCCGGTCACGCCCCCGGCAACGCCGAGGTGGTCGCGTTCGCCCGGCGGTTCCTGGCCATCGCGGCGATCTTCCCGGTGTTCGACGGTACCCAGGTGAGCGCGTCGGGCTCGCTGCGCGGGCTCAAGGACACGCGGGTGCCGCTGCTGCGGACGCTGGTGGCGTACTGGCTGGTCGGCGTGCCGGTCGGGGTGTGGCTGGCGTTCGGCAGCGGTGCGGGCCCGTCCGGTCTGTGGTTCGGTCTGGTGGCAGGGCTCGCGACCGCCGCGGCGTTGCTGGTGACCCGTTTCGTGCGGCTCCTGCGGAACCGCTACCTGCGGATGCCGATGCCGGAGCCGGCGGAGCTGCGGTAGAGTGACTCCCCGGGTGGCCGGGCTGAGCCGCCGGGTGCGACGGAAGCTGCGCGCGCCACCGGTGTTCGCCCTGTCGGCCCCCGACCTTCGATGATGCGATTCCCGGGCCTCGAGCACTACCTCCAGGATGACCCCCTCGCGCGCTCGCGCGCCGCCGGCGTCCTGCGCGCCGTGTACGCCGTCATGTTCCTGGGGCAGATGGCGGTGGCGCTCGTGCTGGCGGTGCTCGTGCGCCTGATGAGCCACCTGCACACGCGACCGAGCCCGCTGCTGGGCTGGGTGCTGGTCGGCCTCACCGTGCTCGAGCTCCCCCTCGGGCTCGCGCTCGCGAGCGTCGCGGCGCGCGGCAACGACCGCCGACGCGCGCTCTCGGCTGCGCTGCTCGGTGCGGTCATCCTGTCGACCCCTGCCTGGTTCGCTGCTCTGGCGCTCGCCACCGGGCAGCGGGGCAGCCCTGTGCTGGTGCTGTGGGGGCTGCTGGCGCTCTACTACGCCCTGGGCGTGGCGACTGCCGGTCGGCTGGCAGCGCGCGCGGCCCAGGCCCCACCGGCGCCCTCACCCCGCGACTGACCCTCACGCACGTTCACGAGCCGCTCTCGCGGGTCTGATCGAACCACTCGCGCCAGTCCCAGGAGCTCTTGAGCACCTCGGCGAGCTGGAACGTCTCGGTGCTGGTGACCTCGGGGCAGCGGCGCGGGAGCTCCTCCGACACGAAAGCATGCAGCTCCTTGACGCTGTTGTGGAGGGTCTGGATGACGATGTCGGCTTGCCCGAAGGAGGTCCCCACGAAGCGCACGTAGGGCAGTCGGGCCAGGCTGGCGGCGGACTCGCCCACCGTGCCCGGCCGCACCCGTCCCAGGAAGATGGCCGTCGCCTCGACGCCGAGCTGAAGCGGGTCGCCCACGGCCGTGATGTGGATGAGCCGGCGTTCCTGGAGCCGAGCGACTCGCGACCGGACCGTGCTCTCGGCGACGTCCAGATCCCGGGCGATGTCCCGGAACGGGCGGCGTCCATCGTCCTCCAGCGCGACGATGATCGCCTTGTCCAGCTCGTCGAGGTGCATCGTGCCTCCATGCGCAGCGATGGGCGTAACCGGCAGCGCAATCAGCATAACGATAGCCAATCCGGTTGACAATGCGTAGGAATCTGCTTTACTTGTATCACCATGCGCAAAATCGCGGAGCGGTGCCCACCTGGGCTCCAGCCGTGCGCCGCATGGCGGGGGACCGCCAGTCGGAGGGAGGTCGGTACGCCAGTCTGCACCTCGAGGGAGGGAAGGGAAGACACGTTCGACGGGCCGCGAGGAGCTGCCCTCGCGACAGGACAAGGAGCGAGCCGTGGGCCACCAACGCAAGGACGCCGACGCTGCCAAGCGGCAGGCGCTCGAGCGCGAGATCGAGGAAGCCAAGCAGTACGACCCTGAGGACCCCCTGTTCGGATTGACGGTCGAGGACCTGAGCGGTCCGCGCCTGAGCCGGCGCACGGTGCTGCGCCTGATGGCGGCGGCCGGCGTGCTGTCGGCGGTCCGTTTCGCGCCGGGCCTGGAGTCCGTCGCCTACGCCCAGGGTGCTTCGGGCGGTCATCTGAAGGCTGGCTGGGCCGGCGTCGGCGAGATCCGCACGCTCGACCCGGCCCAGATCAACCAGGTGCTGGAGTTCCAGATCGCGTCGAACGTGCTCAGCGGGCTGACGCACATCAACCCCAAGCTGGTCGCCGAGGGCGACCTGGCCGAGGACTGGACGGTCAGCGACGACGGCCTCCACTACACCTTCAAGCTGCGCCAAGGGGTGACGTTCCACAACGGCGATCCGTTCACCGCCGATGACGTCATCTACACCTTCAACCGCTCCAAGGACCCCAACCAGTCCATCCAGTCGAGCGTGCTCGAGGGCGTCGACAGCGTCGACAAGGTCGACGACCACACCGTGCGCTTCAACCTCAAGGCGCCGCAGGCGTCGTTCCTGGTCAAGGTGCTGGAGCGCTCGAGCGGCCGGGCCATGGCGATCGTCAACAAGCGCGCCATCGAGGAGATGGGCACCTCCGACTACGGCCTGAAGCCGGTCGGCACCGGTCCGTTCAAGGTGACGGCCCACCAGCTCGGCCAGGGCGTGGAGCTCGCCAAGTTCGAGAACTACTACGATGCGTCGCGCCCGAAGCTCGACCGCGTGACCATCACGCCGATCGTCGAGCCCGAGCCGCTGGCGGCCGCCATCGAGGCGGGTGACATCCAGATCATCGGCGGCAACCCTGTGGCGCCGGAGCTGGTCGACCGCTTCGTGGCCAACCCCGACCTGGTCGTCAGCCAGATCCCGGGCCCCGGCTTCCAGTCGCTGTGGCTCAACCCGTGGCGCGACTACATGAAGGTCACCGACTTCAACAAGCCGTTCTCTGAGCTGGCGAAGGAGAAGGGCTTCATGGTGCGGCTCGCCATCGCGAAGGCGTTCGACCGTGCCGACTTCATCAAGCGTGCGCTGTTCGGACGGGGCGTGCCGGCCTTCGGCACCATCAACCCGGCCATGGGCTACTTCTACGACGATGCCATCGATGGCACCAGCGAGCAGCGCTTCGACATGGCGGCGGCCAAGAAGCTGCTCGCAGACGCGGGCTACCCCGACGGCAAGGGCTTTCCCACGGTGAAGCTGGCCATCACGCCGGCCGGCCGACGCGAAGGCCAGATCATCGCGGACATCCTCAAGCGCAACCTCGGCATCACCGTGGAGCTCGACGCCAAGGACTTCCCCGTGCTCATCGACGAGTTCGACGCCAACGACTACGACCTGCTGCGCATCGGGTCGGGCGGCGACTACGACCCCGACGACGGCCTGGTCGACTGGATGATGACGACCTCGAAGTTCAACGGGCCGAAGCGGGACAAGGCGACCGAGTCGTTCGGCTACTTCTCCGACAAGCAGGTGGACAGCCTCACCGAGCAGGAGCGGGTCCAGCCCGACCTCGCCAAGCGCAAGGAGCTGGTGCAGCAGGCGAACAAGATCACCTCCGACAAGGTGGCGTCGGTGTTCCTGTACCACCCCCTCGACATCCTGGTCTATCGCAAGGACATCGTCTACCCGGCCGAGAGCCGTATCCCCGGCCTGGTCGACCTCGACCGTGTGAGCTTCGCCTGAGGGCGGAGCCGGACGCGCAAGCCCGCCGGGCCCGTAACCAGCCCGGCGGGCCATCCGCCTCCCAGGAGGCCCGTTCGGGGCCGCGTGCCGCGGCCCGAGAGTTGGACGTAACGTGACGACCTATCTTCTGAAGCGTCTGCTCGCCGCGGTGGTGGTGATGTGGGCCGTGGCGACGCTCGTCTTCTTCATGCTCAGGGCCGTGCCGGGCGATCCGCTGCAGGCCATGCTGTTCGACATCGGTGATCCCCACGCCGCCGACGTGCTGCGGCACAAGTACGGTCTCGACCGACCGGTCTACATCCAGTACGGGTTGTGGATGTGGAACATCGCCCACGGCGACCTGGGGGCGTCGATCTACGGCAGCCGGGTACCGGTCACGCAGATCATCGCCGAGGCCCTGCCGCGCACCATGTCGCTGGCGCTGCTGGCCTTCGTCATCGCCATGGCCATCGCCGTGCCGGCCGGCATCATCTCGGCGGTGCGGAAGAACTCCCCCATGGACCACGGCTTCACGTTCCTGGCGTTCCTGGGCCTGTCGATGCCCGACTTCTGGCTCGGCATCGTGCTGATCATCGTCTTCGCGGTGCACCTGCGTTGGCTGCCCGCCATCGGCTACGCGCCGCTCAGCGATGGCTTCATCCCCTGGTTCCGACACCTGATCCTGCCGGCGACCGCCATCGGCACCGCCTTCTCGGCCATCCTGGCGCGCATGATCCGCTCCTCGATGCTGGAGGTCATGAAGATGGACTTCATCACGGTGGCGCGTTCCAAGGGGCTGGTGGAGGATCGGGTGGTGCTCAAGCACGCCTTCCGCAACGCGCTCATCCCCGTCATCACCGTCACCGGCATCGCCTTCGCGCTCCTCATGGCCGGAGCCGTGGTGGTGGAGAACGTCTTCGCCATCAAGGGCCTGGGGCGGGTGCTCATCCAGGGCATCCTGAACCGCGACTACCCGGTGGTGCAGGGGGCCATCCTGGTCGTCTCCGCCATCTTCGTGCTGACGAACCTCGTGGTCGACGTGCTCTACACGGTCATCGACCCGCGCATCCGGTTGAGGTGATGCCGATGGCCGAACCCGTTCCCCTCCCCGAAACGGTCGATCTCGCCGTGCCCCCGCGGCGCAAGCGACCGCGCTGGCTCAAGCTGCTGCTCGCCGACCGGCGGGCGCTGATCTCGCTGGTGGTCCTGGCCATCCTGGTCGGCGCCGCAGCGCTGGCCCCGCTGGTGTCGCCGGCGGACCCGACCTCCATGGCGTTCGGGATGATGGACCCGCCGAGCTGGGCCCACCCGTTCGGCACCGACGACCTGGGGCGCGACCTGCTCAGCCGGGTGATCTACGGGGCGCGCATCTCCCTGTTCGTGGGCATCGTGACGGTGCTGTCGTCGATGCTCCTCGGCGTGATCATGGGCGTGCTGGCCGGCTACTACGGTGGTTGGCTGGACACCATCATCATGCGCTACATCGACCTGCAGTGGGCGTTCCCCAACTTCATCATCGCCGTGTACCTGGTCGCCGTCTTCGGGACCGGTCTCAGCAACGTCATCGTCGCGGTGGCGCTGGCGTTCCTCGATGATTTCGCACGGATCGCCCGCGGCATGGTGCTCACCATCCGTGAACGCGACTACGTCGAGGCGGCCCGCGCGCTCGGCGCCTCGGACGTCCGGTTGATGCTGCGCCACATCCTTCCGAACTCCCTGGCCCCGCTCATCGTGCAGGCCACCGTGAGCGTGTCCTACGCCATCCTGGCCGAGGCCGGGCTCAGCTTCCTGGGTCTGGGCGTGAAGGCGTCGACCCCCACCTGGGGCCTCATCCTGAGCGACGCGCGCAGCTTCATCAGCCGGGCCTGGTGGCTCGGCATCTTCCCGGGCGTCGCCATCATGATCACCGTCCTCAGCATCAACTTCTTCGGCGACTACCTGCGCGACGTCTTCGACGTGCGCGAGACCAGCGTGGAGGGGGAGGGCGCGTGAGCGGGACCCCGTTGGCAGACGGTCGCCTCCGCTCGCCCGTCCACGCGCGCGAGGGACGGTAGACTCGGCAGCATGCAGCTCTTCCAACTGTTCTGGTCCTTCACCAAGGTCGGGCTCTTCGGCTTCGGTGGCGGACCGTCGATGATCCCCCTCATCCAGGAGGAGGTCGTCGAGGTACAGCACTGGCTCACGAAGGACGAGTTCCTCGATGCCTTCGCCTTCGGCAACTCGTTGCCCGGGCCGATCGCCACGAAGCTCGCGGGTTACGTCGGCTTCAAGGTCTCGGGCTGGCTCGGCGCGCTGATGGGGCTGATCGGCATCGCGGTGCCCACCATCCTGGCCATGATCGCGCTGGGCGCGCTCTACATGCGCTATCGCAACAGCCCCGTCATCGAGCACTTCCTCCGAGGGGTGCGGCCGGTGGTGGTGGCGCTGCTCGCCTTGGTGGTGTGGGAGTTCGCGCCCCGAGCGTTCGGCATGCCCCCGCAGTGGTTGCGGAACTGGGCCCTGTGGGTGCTGGCCGCCGGCGCCTTCTTCCTGTCCATCCGCTTCAACGTCCACCCGGCCCTGCTGATCGTCGCCGGGGGGCTCCTGGGCATCTTCGTGATTCACTGAGCACGGACGACCGGCAAACGTGGGTAGACTGCCCGGACTGCGGCCGCCGTGTCGTCGGGACGACGATACGGTCGCTACGCTCGCTTCGGGCCGCAGGGAAGGAGGCCGCCATGGCCACAGCCAAGCGTGGCGACACCGTGCGCGTCCACTACACCGGACGCCTGGACGACGGCACCGTCTTCGATTCCTCCCGGGAGCGTGAGCCCCTGGAGTTCACCGTGGGTGAGGGGCAGGTGATCACGGGCTTCGAACGCGCCGTCGAAGGCATGGAGGTCGGCGAGGCGCGCGAGACGCGCATCGAAGCGGACGACGCCTACGGGGAGCATCGCGAGGATCTGGTCCTCGACCTCCCCAAGGAGCAGGTGCCCGAGGACATGCAGATCGAACCGGGCATGCGGCTCGAACTGCGGCAGCCCGACGGTCAGGCCGTGCCCGTGACCGTTGCCGAGGTGGGGGACGAGAGCGTGACGCTCGACGCCAACCACCCACTGGCGGGACAGCCGCTCACGTTCGAGCTGGAGCTGGTCGAGATCGCCGGCTGACGACAGGCGCGAACGTGGGAGCCGCGTGGCGGCTCCCGACGACGGGACGGGCGGCGCACCCCAGACGGGCGCCGTCCGCTTCAGTAGCGCAGGACCGTGCTGCGCGCGTCCTGCAGGACGTGGGACATGTCGAGCGCCTTGGCGGTGCCCAGCACCACGCAGTCCTCCGGCGTCTCCGCCACCGCCACCGGGATGTTGGTGACGCGCCGGAGGAAGGCGTCGAGATTGCGCAGCTTGGCGCCGCCACCGGTCATCACGATGCCGCGCTCGATCACGTCGGAGACGAGCTCGGGGGGCGCGTGCTCGAGTACCTTGCGCACCCCGGCGGCGATCTTGTCGAGCGACTCGTTGAGGCTGCGCACCACGTCCTCGGTGGTGATGGTGACGCTCTTGGGCATACCGTCGATGAGGTCGCGACCACGGACCTCCATGCTCCGATCGTCCTCGTCCGACGCGACCACGGCGGCGCCCACGGTGCGCTTGATCTCCTCGGCGGTGCGGTCGCCGATGAGCAGGTTGTGCTGGGCCTTGACGAACGCCATCAGATCCCGATCGAAGGTGTTGCCGGCGATGCGCAGGCTCTCGGAGACCACGATCCCGCCCATGCTGATGATGGCGATGTCCGTGGTGCCGCCCCCGATGTCGATGACCATGGAGCCGACCGGGTCGGCGATGTTGACGCCCGCGCCGATCGCCCCGGCCACAGGTTCCTCGATCAGGAACGCCTTGCGGGCGCCGATCTCGTTGACGGCCTGGAGCACCGCGCGCTTCTCGACCTCGGTGATGCCGCTGGGGATGCAGACCATGATGTTGGGGCGCAGCAGCCGGTTGGCGCCGGTCAGGACCTTCGAGATGAAGGCCTTCAGCATCTTCTCGGTGAGGGTGTAGTCGGCGATGACGCCGTCGGCCATGGGGCGGACGGCGGTGATGTTGCCCGGCGTCCTGCCGAGCATCCGGTAGGCGTCCTGCCCGACGGCCTTGACGTCGGTCGTGCCCTTCAGGACGGCGATCACAGCGGGCTCGCGGAGCATCACGCCCTTGCCCTTGACGTGGATGCGGACGTTCGTCGTCCCCAGATCAACCCCGATCATGGCGCTACGCTAACAGGTCTACGAGGCGGCCGTGCGAAGGAGCCGCGCGCGTCTCGACGGGCACGGGCGTTAGCATGGGGCGGGAGGTGGCCCGCATGAAGGCGATCGTGGTCCGGGAAGGCGGCGAGCTCGCGTACCGCGAGGTGGCCGAGCCGCGGCTGCGCCCCGGAGAGGTCCTGGTCGACGTGCACGCCACGGCGCTCAACCGCGCGGACCTGGCCCAGCGGGCCGGGCACTACCCACCGCCACCGGGGGAGAGCGACATCCTCGGCCTGGAGATGGCCGGGGTCGTGCGGGAGGTGCCGCCGGGCGTGCACGGCGTGCACGCCGGCGATCGCGTCTGTGCCCTGCTGCCCGGGGGCGGCTACGCCGAGCGCGTGGCGGTCCCGGCAGGCATGCTCATGGCGGTCCCCGAGGGGTGGAGCTACGCGCAGGCCGCGGCCCTGCCGGAGGCCGCGTTCACCGCGTTCCTGAACCTCTTCCTGGAGGCTGGACTCCGGGCGGGCGAGCGGGTGCTCATCCACGGCGGTGCCAGCGGCGTCGGTACCGCCGCCATCCAACAGGCGGTGCTGGCGGGCGCGGCCGTCTACGCCACCGCCGGCACGGACGAGAAGGTGGCGGCCTGCCGTGAGCTGGGCGCCGACCTCGTGATCCCCTACCGGCGCGAGGACTTCGCCGAGCGCATCCTGGAGCACACCGGTGACGATCCTGCCGCCGGTAGCGTCGACGTGGTCCTCGACATGGTGGGGGAGGCCTACTTCGAGCGCAACTTCGACCTGCTCCGCACCGGTGGTCGCATGGTGTTCATCGCCACCCTCAGCGGGCGGCGCGCCAGCTTCGACATCCGCGCCCTGATGGCGAAGCGGATCATGCTGAAGGGCTCCACGCTGCGAGCGCGTCCGCCGGCAGAGAAGGTGCGCATCCGCGAGGCGTTCGAGGAACGCTTCGGACAGGCGCTCGCCGAGGGACGGCTCGACCCCGTCATCGATGCGGTCTACGGCATCGAGGAGGCCGACGCGGCCCATGCGCGCATGCGCGAGAACCGCAACATCGGCAAGATCGTGCTGCTTGTGAGGGAGGGGGCCGAGCGCTCGTCCTGAGCGCCCGTGACCCCCTACTGACGACGAACCTCGAGAGCGGCCTCGCCGGGGGGCAGCGGATGCGAAGCGCCACCGAAGTTCTCTTCGAGGCTAGCAGGACGGGTGCACAGCACATGGGTGTGGGCCACGCTTGCCGGGGTGCCCTGGGCACGGCTCCAGCCGGAGCGGCGGGCGGCGTGCCGGGCCGCTCCCTGCCGGCGGTCGGCGCCGCCGCTGCGCCCCCGTATACTGAGCGCGCATGAGGCTCACCCCCTTCACGGCCCTGGCGGACGTCTACGACGCGATCATGGCGGACGTCGAGTACGACGACTGGGCCGCGTTCATCCTGCGGCTGGCGGTCACACGGGGCTGGCAAGGGGGGTGCGCGCTCGACCTGGGGTGCGGCACCGGCAACGCCACCCGGCCGATGGTCGTCCGAGGCGTGGACGTGACGGGGCTGGACGGCTCCGAGGCCATGCTGAGGGTCGCCCGCCGCAAGCTTCCGCAGGTCCGCTTCCATCAAGGTGACTTCCGTACCATGGCGGTGCCCGGCCGCTTCAGCCTCGTCTACTCGGTGTTCGACGCCCTCAACAACCTGCTCGAACCGACCGATTTCCAGGAAGCTGCGAGGCGCGTCCACCACCACCTGGATCCAGGCGGGCTGTTCATCTTCGACGTCAACACGACGGTGGGACTGCGTGACCTCTGGGAGGGTGGTATGGCGGAAGGGTGGGCCGACGACGTCTACTACCGCTGGGTCCACACCTTCGACGAGGCCACGGCACTCGCCAAGGTGGAGGCGTTCTGCGAGACGGAGGCGGGCTCCTTCACCGAGGTCCACTACGAGCGGCCGTACGACCCGCCCGAGCTGATCGAGATCCTCGCGGCCGCCGGCTTCGTCGACGTCGAGGTGGTGTGCTACCCCAGCGGCGCGCCGGCCACGGCGAACGCCGCGCGGGTGTGGACCGTGGCGCGGCGGCCGGCGGCGTAGGTCCGCGTTCCGGGGTCCGGAGGCGCCGGGCGCTCAGGCCTCTTCGGACAGTCCCGCCTGCTCCCGCACCACGCGAGCGATGTTGGAGACGTCCTCGTCACCGAAGCCACGCTTGATCAGGCTGGTCTCGAGCTGTTCCACGTAGGCGGCGATCGGGATCGCCACGCCCAGCTCCCGTGCCGCACCCAGGGCGATGCCGAGGTCCTTGCGGTGCAGGCGGGTCCGGAACCCGAGCGGGTAGTGGTTGTGGATCATGTTGGGACCACGATGCGTCAGGCCCCATGAGCCCGCCGCACCCCCGGAGACGGCGGCGTGGGCGGCCTCGATGTCGATGCCGGCGGCCAGCCCCACCGCCAGCCCCTCGGCGATGGCGGCGTAGGTCCCGGCGATGATCACCTGGTTGACGGCCTTGGTGACTTGACCGCTGCCGATCGGGCCGACGTGGGTGACCGTCTTGCCGAGCACCTCCAGGACGCTTCGGACGCGCTCCAGTACGGAGGCGTCACCCCCCACCATGATCGACAGCGTGCCGTGCTCGGCGCCCTCACTGCCACCCGATACGGGGGCGTCCAGCATCGCCACGCCGTGGTCGTTCAGCGCGGCAGCGATGAGGCGGGTGGTGGCGGGGCTGATGGTGCTCATGTCGACCAGCACGCTGCCCCGTTCCATCCCTTCGACCGCGCCTCCCTCACCGAGGACGACCGCCTGTACATCGGGCGTGTCGCTGACCATGGTGATGACGAGCTCGCGGTCGCGCGCGCACTCGCGTGGCGACGCCGCCGGGCGGGCGCCGAGCGCCTCGAGCGGCGCTTCGCGTTCACGGGTGCGGTTGTGGACCGTGACCTCGTGGCCCGCTTCCAGCAGCCGGCGCGCCATCGGCGCGCCCATCGTCCCCAACCCGATAAATCCGATCCTCATCCCGTGTCCTCCCGATCCTCGACGCCGTGCGCCGGAGCGCGGCGGCCGGTCCAGATGGTCTCGAGCACGTCCATGAGCCGTGTGGCCACGGCCCGGTTGTGCGAGCTTACCGTGGCGCGACGGGGGATCTGCGGCCACGACGAGGGGTCGTCCACCATCAGCTGTGGCAGCTCGACGGGGCTCCTCGGCGCCCACCGCGCGCGCCAGCTCTCAGGGACGCGCTCCGGTAGCTCACGCCCGTTCAGCGCCGCCCACAGCAGCGACCAGGCGCGGGGCGCGGTGCGGTAGGGATCGTATCCGCCGCCACCGGTCGCGACCAGCCGGCCGCCGGTGAAGCGCTCGCTCAACTCGACGACCCGGCGGTAGCTCGCCCCCATGGCGGCCAGGCTCAACGACAGGTCGGCGAGCGGGTCGTTGCGGTGCATGTCGGCACCCGCCTGCAGGACGATCAGGTCCGGCCGGAAGGCTTCGATCGCCCGGGGCACGACGATCTCGAAGACCTCCAGGAAGGAGGCGTCCTCCGTGAAGGGCTCGAGCGGCATGTTCACCGAGGCGCCCCGGCCCGGACCGCGCCCGGTCTCGTAGGTATGGCCGGTGCCCGGGAAGAGGTAGCGTCCCGACTCGTGCAGGCTGATGGTCATGACGTCGGGGGAGTCGTAGAACAGCCACTGCACCCCGTCGCCGTGGTGGACGTCGAGGTCGATGTAGGCGACGCGGAGCCCGTACCCGTCCACAGCGCGGCGGATGCCCAGGGCGAGATCGTTGTAGACACAGAAGCCCGAGGCCTTGGCGCGCAGCGCATGGTGGAGCCCCCCCGAGAGGTTGACGGCGCGGCGCGCGGCCCCGCTGGCCACCAGCTCGACGGCGCTCACGGTGCCGCCACACACGCGCAGCACCGCCTCGTGCATGTCCGGGAAGACGGGGTTGTCGCCGGTGCCGAGGCCGTAGCTGTACGCCTCGTCCTCGACCTGACCCTGGGACGCGTGCTTGACCGCGTCGATGTAACGGGTGGAGTGCACGCGCGCCAGCTCGCGCTCCGTGACGTGCGCGATCGGCGCATACGCCTCGTCGGGGAGGGCGCCGACGGCCTCCAGAAGGGTCCGCGTCAGCTCGAGGCGCTCCGGCCGGAAGGGGTGCTCCGGCGAGAGTTCGTACGCCGCCAGCGACGGGTCGTAGACGAACCGCACCGGGCCCGCCCGGGTCGGCTCGACGCCTCGCGTCGCTCCCGCAGCTGCCTCCGTCGGCGGTCCAGCGCTCACGGCTCGAAGGTCTTCTCGACCGGCCACAGGATCACGAAGCCGGCGCCTCGCAGGTATTCCGCGAGGCGCCGCCCGTCCACCGTGTTCACGCGCAGGACGAAGGTCACGCTCTCGGCGTCGGCGCGCGAGGTCATCACGCTGGAGACGTTGTGCTTGCGCTCGGCGATGGCGGCCAGCAAGCGCGCCAGGGCCCCGGGGCGGTTGGGCACCTCGACCTCGAGGCGCGTGGCGGCCTCGTAGACGCCCGACATCCGCACCAGCGCGTCGAGCATGTCGATGCCGGTGACGATCCCGACCAGGTGATCCCCGTCCATGACGGGCATGGCGCCGATCTTGTTCTCGCGGAGGGTCTTGGCGGTCTCCTCGATCGGATCGAGGGGGTGCGCCGTGAGCACGGGCGTCACCATCACGCGGCGCACCGGGTCGGTGGTGGCGACGCCCTCGGGTGCCAGCGGGTGATCGGCGCCGACCAGCCGCAGATCGCGATCCGATACGATGCCGACCAGCCGGTCCACGTCGTTTTCGTCGCCCTCCGCGCCGGTCCGCGCGGGGCCGCCCCCGACGTTCTCGAGGATCGGGAAGTGGCGGATGTTGCGCTGCTCCATCAGGGCGGTCACGTCCCGGATCGGCATGTCGGGTCCGATGGCGACCACCTGGCGCGTCATGATGTCCTGTACCAGCATGCTGCCCTCCGCAGGCCTGCTCCCGTTCTCGCCGGCCCCTTCGATGGTACCGCTCCCAGGCGCGTCGGAGGCGGTGTCCTCGGCGGCCGGAGCGGCCGCGGCGCCGCGCGAGAGCGTCAGCCGTAGAAGCGCGGTCGGGTGCGGAGCCGGTGGAACTCCTCCACCACGGCGGGGTCGGCGCGCGAGCCGATGCGTGCCATCAGCTGGTTGGCGGCGCTCGAACGGACCTCGGCGTCCGCCGTGTTGAACGGTACGAAGCCGGCGCTGCGGTAGAGGCGTTCGAGCAGGCGCTTGTAGGCGAAGTCGTTGAGGCCGGTGCGCTTGAGGTCGTAGTGCCAGACATACATCGTGGCGAACACGACGGTGTCTTCGAAGCGGCCGTCCTCGAAGCTGGCGGCCAGCAGCCGCTCGGCCAGGCGCTGGCCGCGGTAGGGGGGCGCCACTTCGACCGCGCCCAGCTCGATGATCCTGCCGGTCCGATCGTCGCCCCACGACTCCACGTCGGAGGGCGGATGGAAGGCGGCATAGGCCACCATCTGGGAACCATCCACGCCCACGCTGACGCACGACTGTGCGTCCCGGGCGATGCCGACGAGGGCCTGGTGCTGTTTGGTGGCCGGGCGGAACATGTCGATGGCCGGGTGCGGCGCGAGCGCTGCCAGCGCCTCCGCGTCCAGGCACGCCTCGATCCGAGCTGCGCCTGCTGCGGGGCTGGCAGCGGCCTCCGTCACGGCCGGGAAGCGCTCACCCGGCGGCGCCGACCGGAGCGCGCCTGCGGTTGCGCCAGCGCGCCACCAGGGCGTCGGGCAGCCGAGCCGGACCGACGTCCGGGCGCTCCCCGAGGCCCAGCAGCTCCCCCAGGCGGGGGTGCGCGCGCCACGCCCCATCACCGGCTGGCATGCGTTCCGCTCCCTCGCCGAAAGCGCGCAGCAGCCCTTCGTGGTAGGCGGCCAGGTCGGGGTCCTCCAGTGCGCTGGCGAGGCGTTCGGCAGCCTCGCCCGAAGCCCCGAGCTGGAGCTGGGTCGCCCCGGCAAGGGCGACGTACTGCGCCCGCAGGCCGAGATCGCCGCGCTCCTGCCGGCCGCCGGCCGGCAGCGCGGCGCGCAGCGCCGCCTCGCCCTTGGAGAGCGCCCCGACCGCGCCGTGAGCGTCGTCCATGCGGAGGCGCGCGGCCACGGCGGCGGCCAGCGCTTCCGCCCGCTGGTACTCGAAACGCGACGCGGCGACCGCCTTCTCGGCGTGATCGAGCGCCTCCGCGCCGCTGGCGGCGACCAAGCTGGCATGCAGGTGGGCCTGCCGCACCAGGACGCCGTGCAGCTCGCGGTCGTGCTTGGCGTCGAGCGCGGCCAGCACCTCGCCGATGCGCTGCCGAGCATGCCGCAGATCGGGCTGATCGGTCTCGGGGAGCGGCACCACGGGGAGTGGCAGCCGGAAGGGGAGCCCCAGCCCGCGGCAGGCATACGCGAGCCCGATGTAGAGGGTGGAGCGCAGCACGCGGTACTCGGCGTCGACCTCGAGGGCGTCGGCGTAGGCGCGGAAGCGCTCGATGTTGCGCGTCAAGGTGAACGTGGCCTCTTCGAAGGCGCCCTCGGCGAGCAGCGCTAGAGCCGCCTCGTCGTCGACCCTCGCGACCCAGAAGTCACGCTCCACCGGCTCCGCTTCCGCGAACTCCAGGATGGTGCGCGCCGCGTCGAAGTCCCGGTCGGCCGCGCCCAGGTCGCCCATACGGCGGTACAGGGTGCCTCGCCGGGCCAGGTAGCGGGTCTGCTCCTGGACGAGCGCCTCCGAACGGTGCGCGAGCTCCACCGCCAGGTCGAGCTCGCGGAGGGCCTGGTCGAAGCGACCCAGCTTGAGGCACACATCGCCCTTCTGGAACGCCAGCCGGGCGCGGATCAGGTCCTCGTCGGTCACGACGCTGCCGAAGTTGCGGAGGGCCCCCTCCAGATCACCGCGATCCTTGGCGATGAGGCCGGCCCACACGGCGACCTTGGCGCGCGCCAGGCTGCTGGCGCTGTCGTCATCGGTCACCTGTTGCAGCTCGTTGCGAGCGTCCTCGTCGACCAGGCGCGCGGCGTCGTCGAGGTCGCTGCGCCAGCGCGCGATACTGGCCCGCACCAGCGCCACCTCGGCCCGCAAGAGCGGCAGCCTCGTGCCGGGACAGGCCTCCAACAGGTGCTCGGCCTGCTCGAAACGCCCCTTGAGGACTTCGCCCTCGGCGCGCTTCAGCGTGGTCCAGGCGCGCACGTCGGCGTCCTCCGAGTGCGAGAGGGCGTCGAATGCGCTCAGGGCATCGGCGTGGTCGTAGCTGCCCAGCTTCACGTAGTGGGCGGCCACCTGACGGGCGATGCCGTGGAAGTCCGGGCTCCCGCTCAGCTCCGTCTCGGCTGCGTGCCAGATGCGCCGCACCAGCGACTGCTGGATGCTGTGGCGTTGCAGCCAGGAGGCCATGGTGTCCCAGTCCCGGGCCTCGAACACATGGTGCAGGAAGCGCGAGGCGCTCTCCCCGGTAGGGTCGGCCCAGGCCGCATCGCGATAGGCGTCGGCGGCTGCACGATTGAGCCACCGGTACCGTGCCGGGTCGGCCTCCTGGAGGCGCTGGCGCAGGGCGCGGGCGAGCTGGCGCGAGAAGCACCGGTAGCTGGCATCGTCGCCCGGCACCTGGTCCAGGAACGCCAGCTCGAAGGCGTTCAGGTCCTGCGTGGGATCGGCGCGCAGGTGCAGCAGCGTCTCGGCCTGGAAGGTCGGGAACTCGGGGATCGACAGGGTCGCCAGCGCCGACAAGAAGTCGCGCAATCGGGCATCGCCGGACGCTTCGACCAGCTTGCTGAGCTGCTCGATGGAGAGCTGGTTCCCCTCCAGAGCCGTGGCGCCCACGGGATCGCGCACCTCGGCCAGTAGGGTCAGGGTACGCAGCTCTTCGAAGGAGCGGCCGGCACGTTGGACGATGTCGTCCTGCTGCGCCGGTGGGAGGTGTGGGAGTCTGGCCCTGACGAAACGGCGTGCTTCGGCCGCCGTCGGTGGCGTCAGCTTGACGGGCCCCTCGAACGCCCCCAGGCGCTGCATCGCGCGCGCCGGCACGTCGGCCATGCTGGCGAGTACCGCCACGTCGGGCAGCCGGCCCAGAGGCTCGATGAGTGACAGCCACAGCCACTCCGAGGCGCTCACCCGGGGCACCTCGGGGGTGTTGAGTCGGAGCGGGACCAGGCCGAGGCTGTCCTGTCCCGCCATCGACTGCGAGACGTGGAGCAGGAACACGGTGCGTCCCCCAGCCTGGCGGGCGGCATCGATGATCACGCGCGCTACTTCGGCCTGGGCGTCCGCCTGCACAGCGAACGCGCTGGAGCTGCCGATGCGCAGCAGCTTGGCCTCGATCAGCTCGGACGGCACGCCTAGCGCCAGCGCCAGCCGGCTCAGCGCACTGGCGAGGTCGCTCGACGAGAACTCGAGCCGCACGATGTGATCGGCGGCTCGGGGTTGGATCTCCAGGGCTTGTTGGATGTAGTCGGCCAGGAGCGTCTTGCCGGAGCCCGGGCGGCCGGTGATCAGCAGGTGCGGCGTCTCACCGCTGCGCACGCCTCCGACGAAGCCCCGGTAGGCGCGGCGCTTCTCCCGGCCGAGCAGCTGCAGCACCTCCTGCTCGGCCGAGCTGCCGGGGGAGAGCAGGACCTCGAGCTCCGGGGCCCTCAGCGGGGGTTGACCGGTGGTCTTCCATAGCTCCCCGAGGATCTCGAACAGCACGCGCTTGTCGGCGAGCTTGCCCTTGTCGCGATAGATGATGTTGCGGACGACGTTGGGGTTGGCGCCGCGGCGTTCCATCTCCTTGCGGAGCCAGTTGATGGAGCCTAGGACGCCGTTGGCGTCGCGCTTGTGGCCGACGTTCTTGCGAACGGCTTCGAAGATCGGGCGCCAGGGACTCACGTGCTCGTCGGGGGGATTCGAAACCATTTGTGTGTCATGTTATCGCGGAACGGTAAACAAGTACACAGGGTCCGGGCGCGGCATCCCCTGGTAGGGGCGAACCCGGAGCCCGGCGGGGCGCGGTGCTATGCTCGAGGGCATGGACGAGCTCCAGAAGGCGGCAACAGGACGGCGTCTGACGCCCGACGAGGCCGCCCGCCTCTACCGTGCGCCGCTGTTCGCGCTGGCCTCGGCCGCCGATGCCGTGCGCGGCATGCGCACCGATCCGGAGGTCGTGACCTACCTGATCGACCGGAACATCAACTACTCCAACGTCTGTTCGGTGGCCTGCAGCTTCTGCGGTTTCTACCGCACGCGCCGCCAGGACGACGCCTACGTGCTCAGCTACGACGCCATCTCCGAGAAGGTCCGCGAACTGGAGGCGGTGGGGGGGACCCGCATCCTGATGCAGGGTGGGGTCAACCGCTACCTGCCCTTCTCCTGGTACACGGACCTGATGCGTTTCCTGAAGGAACGGCATCCGGAGGTGCGGGTGGAGGCCTTCAGCCCGGAGGAGATCAAGGGGCTCGCGGCCCTGACGGGCATGACCAGTCGCGAGGTGCTGGTCGAGCTGCAGGCCGCGGGGCTCGACGGGCTCCCGGGGGGTGGCGGCGAGATCCTGGTCGATGAGGTGCGCCACGCCGCGCACGTCGCTCCCGGCCGCATCGCCTCGGACGAGTGGATCGCCATCATGGCGGAGGCGCAGGAGCTCGGCCTCTACACGACGGCCACCATGGTGATCGGGTTCGGGGAGACGCCGGAGCAGCGCGTCGCGAGCATGATGCGGATCCGGGACCAGCAGGACCGCGCGCTCGCCACGCACGGCAACGGCTTCTCGGCGTTCATCTCCTGGACCCTGCAGACGCAGGGCGTACGGATCCAGGGCCGCGTGCCGGGGGCGGGCGCTCACGAGTACCTCCAGAACGTCGCCGTGAGCCGACTTCTGCTCGACAACGTGACGAACTTCCAGGCGTCGTGGCCGACCATGGGCTACAAGGTCGCGCAGACCGCGCTCAGCTTCGGTTGCAACGACTTCGGCAGCACCATGCTGGAGGAGAACGTGGTGTCGCAGGCCGGCGCACGTCACCGCTCCACCCCGGAGCGTGAGATCGTGCGCCAGATCGTGGATGCCGGCTACCGGCCGGCGCAGCGCGACAGCCTCTATGGCATCGTGCGCCACCCCGACGTCGAGGCGTTGCTGGCGATCGACGACGGCGCGGCGGAGCCGGAAGGCGCCGCGGCCGCGGGCTGAGAAGATCCGTGCTCCGGCGTACCATCCTTCGCGCCGAGGTCGTCTACAACGGGCTCGGCACGCCGCGGGCGGGCGGCGCGGTGGTCGTCCAGGACGATGGCACCAGGCGTCGGGTCGTGGCGGTGGACGGGGTGGAGGGTGCGCGCCGGGCGTACCCGGACGCCCAGGAGCAGGACGTCGGCTTCGCCGTGTCGCCCCCGCCGGTCAACGCCCACACGCACCTGGACCTGAGCGCCATGCCGTTCAGCGAGGGGAGCTACCAGGACTTCATCCTCGCGGTCGTCCGCCACCAGCGGACGGGAGCGCGCGGTGTGGAGGCAGCCCGGGCGGGCTTGGCCGAGGTGCTGGCCAGCGGCGTCCGGGTCTTGGGCGACATCGTTACCGACGAGGCGGTGATGCACTTCCTGCTCGAGCTCCCGGACGTGAGCGGGGTGGCCTACTGGGAGGTGATCGGCCCCGATCCAGAGGACGCGGACCGGATCTTCGAGGAGACCCGGCGGCGCCTGGCGGCGTTCCGGGAGCGCGAGCGGCCGGGTGGCCTGCGAGTGGGGATCAGCCCTCACACGCCGCACACGGTGAGTCCCCCGCTGCTGCGGCGTCTGGCAGTCCTGGCGCGGGCGGAAGGCTACCCGATGCAGATCCACGTGGCGGAGACGGCCGACGAGGTCCGACTCCACCGCGAGGGCAAGGGGCCCCTGGTGGAGCTCCTGGCGCACTTCGG
>JARRMM010000021.1:0-27746 GCA_037386005.1 Deinococcales bacterium
GCACCGGCCGCCAGGGCGGCCGCCCGCTGAGCTGATCCCGCGTCACGATGCGACAGAGGTCGTGGGGTGATGTCAGCTTACGGCACCGGTGTTGAGGAAGCGTGAAGCCGGGCCGACGTGCCGTCCGATCGGGCGCGGCGGAGCCCGTCGAGGATAGCGACGGTCAGCTCGAGCTGGTCGGGGTGGTCGCCTGCAGGCGCTCGTTCGCGCGCCGGATGTCGCCTCGATGCGGCCTCATGCTGAGGGTGGCGACCAGCCCGACCACGCCCAGCACGAACAGGCCGGTGCGGACGCCGAGATGACCGGCGAGCTGCGTGGCGAGCAGGGCGCCGAACGGGATCAGGCCTGAGAACACCAGCATGTAGACGCTCATCGCGCGCCCGCGCAGGGCGTCGGGCACCATCAGCTGGACCGTCGCCTGGGCGTTGACCATGGTGAGGATCATGCCCAGGCCGCAGGCCACCAGCACCACGGCGGCGGTCCACAGGTTGGGCGTCTGCGTGAACAGCACGAACGATGCGCCCAGCAGCAGCACGCCCCGGCGCATGAGCACCAGCCGCGCCTCATCCGGGAAGCTGGCGTTCACCACGAAGGCGATGAAGGCGCCGACGCCTAGGCTGGAGAGCAGCAAGCCCAGGTCCCCGACGCTGCCGTTCAGCGCCTGCCGAGCGAACAGCGGCACGATGGTCTGGAAGTTGACGATGGTCAGCGACAACGCGCCGACGAGCAACGTGGCGATGCGCACCTCGGGCGTGCGCAGCGTGAAGCGCAGCCCTTCGCGGATCTCGGCGAAGACGCGGTGGGGCACGATCGGGCGGGTGGGCAGCGGCGCCAGCGCCAGCACCACGATCACCCCCAGGTACGACGCGGCGTTGATGGCGAAGGCAGGCCCGTAGCGCAGCAACGGTCCGCCCGGCATCAGGTGCCCGAAGAGCCCGATGGCGGCGGCGGCCACGACGGGGCCCAGCAGGCGGGCGAGGTTGAACGAGAGCGAATTCAACGCGACGGCGTTGCGGACGTGCTCACGCGGAACCAGGTCGGGGATGAGGCTCTGGCGGGCGGGCGTGTCGAAGGTGCCCGCCACACCGTTGAACGCCGCCAGCACCAGCAGCCAGCCGTAGGTGAGCGCGCCCGTGAGGGTCAGCACCGCCATGGTCGCGGCCGACAGCGCCAGGGCGCTCTGCGTGGTCAGCAGCACCTGGCGGCGCGACCGGGCATCGATCACCACGCCGGCGAAGAGCCCCAGCACCAGCGTGGGCGCGAACTGGACGGCACCGACGTAGCCGAACTTGAGCGCCGCCTCGGTGGGGTCGGGGATGAGGTCGAACACCAGCCACGACTGCGCCGTGATCTGCATCCAGGAACCGATCACGCTGCCGAGCTGGGCGAGCCAGTAGTGCCGGAACGAGCCGTGGTTGAGCGCGTCCAGCGACCGTGGGAAGCGACCGATGATGGGACGCGCCATGACCGACTAGCATACGTCCGAGCGGCAGCGGATGCCCGAGGGTTCCGGCGAGCCCCGAGGGCCGTCTGCAGCCCGCGCCCGAGGTGAGCGCTTCGCCCCTCCAGGACAGCCCTGAGCTTGCGATGTAAGGATTCTGTAAGAGGTCCGTTGGGGGAACTCCGTATCATGGGTCCACCGATGGAGCGGGCTCCTCACCAACCCACGGTGAGCAGGCGCATCGCGGCGTTCAGCGTCGTCGAGCTGCTCATCCTGCTCGCGATCCTCGGCATCATCGCCGGCGTCATCGCGGTGAACGGCCGCCATGTCCTGGCGGGCCAGCAGGAGAAGGCCGCCCTGACCTCGGTCCGCCAGAGCGTGTGGGAAGGCGCGACCGCGGCTGCGGCTCGCGGTGCGACCACCGAGCTGGTCCGCACCTCGGACGCCCTGGTGGTGCAGGAGGTCGGCAGCAGCACCCCGTTGCGGACCTTCTCCATCCCGAGCACCGTGACGACCAACCTGCCGATGGGGCAGGTCTTGCAGTTCACTCCGCCTGGCCGGGTCGACCTGGCCACGCTGCAGGCGTTGCCGTCGCCGTTGACCTTGACCGTGAACGGCCACACCTTCAAGCTCCAGATCTCGGTCATCGGAGAGGTGAAGGTGACGTCGTGAGCCCCGGCCGCTCCACGTTCGGCCTGACGCTCATCGAAGTGCTCCTGGCGCTTGCGGTCATCGGCATCGTCACGGCCGCCTTCACCACGGCGGTCGTCAGCAACCTCCATCACACCTCGGTCACGGGTGCCCGTACGGAGGCCGTGCAGGTGCTGAACTACCTGGGGCGCCGTGCGGCGGGCGGCGACGGGGCCGTGCTGCCGGCCTCGGGCTCGAGTCGGACGTGGGCCTACGGCTCACTGGCGGGCTCCTTCCCCGACCTCACCGATCCCGGCGGCCTGAGCGATCCCGGCCGGTACCGCGCGCAGATCACGAACGCCGGCGACGTGTCGCTGGCGGGCTCGCGTACCGCCGAGTACGACGTCCGCGTCTGCTATGAGGCGGCCGGCGGAGAGCATTGCGTCTCCGCGACCACCATGGGCCTGTACCCGTCCTCCGGGGGCAGCACGCCGCAGCTGCCCGGGATCTACTAGGAGCGCAGGATGCGCAGAGCAACCGGCGGTCTGACCCTGCTCGAAGCGATCATCGCGCTCGCCATCTTCGGCCTCATCGCCGTCATGGCGACCGTGGGCGTGAGCGGAGCGCTGCGCGCGCAGAGCCTCAACGAGAACATCGTCTCCTCGCAGTCGAGGTTGCGGCGCGTCACCGAGGTCTTCACGCAGGAGCTCCGCAGCGCCGTGCTGGGCGGTGTCGCGAACGCGCCCTACACCTCGAACGACCATCAGGTGTCGTTCATCACGCTGATCGGCGGGGCGGGTGACCCGGTCGACTACCAGGACCAGGGGAACAACGCCAGCTTCCAGCACGCCGACAGCTTCAACCTGATCTGGGGAGGCTCGGGCACGGACCCGTCCACCACGCTCCCTGGGCACCACGTGATGCTGGTGAACGACAACGGCGAGTCCATCGTCTTCCAGGTCACCAGCGTGCAGCTCGTCGGCGCCGGCCTGTACAAGGTCGTCCACGCGGGCTGCGACAACACCATCGCCTACACCGGGCCCAGGACGATGAGCATGAGGACCCGCTCGGTGGGGTTCCGCTACGACCCGAACGACAAGACGCTCTACATGACGGAGGGGTCGGGCCCCGAGGTTCCGGTAGCCTTCGAGCTCAGCTCCGTGGCCATCCAGTACGTCTACGTCACCGATGGCGGCACCACGCTGGTCGAGTCGGCGCCGTTGACCGACGCGTCGGGGGCCCCGCTGCGTACCGGGACGATCAACGGCCAGCGCGCGACGCTCCAGCGCATCGGGCTCGCCATCTCCGCGGCGGACGGTTCGCACGGCCGCACGGTCCGGCGGACGGCCTCGGGCATGGTCCAGCTGACGTCGGGACATAGCTTCGCGATCAACCGGGTGACGACATGCAACTGAGAGCCCGCCGACAGGGCATCGCGATGCTGTATGCGCTCCTGCTCCTGGTGGTCGTCATGGGCGTGGCGACGCTGATGTTCGCCCGCACGCTGGGTGAGATCAAGCAGAGCGGCGACGACGCCGGCATCGTCCAGTCCCTCATGCTGGCCCGCGGCGCCGCCAACCTCGGGGGCAGCATCCTGCAGCAGAAGGTGCGCGACGATCTCCAGGCCATCGTGCAGCAGCAGTCCAGCACCACGAACCCGTGGTCGTTCGGGACCGGTCCCATCAACAGCCCGTACCCGACGCCCGTCAGCGTGCGCGGCGCGCTCAGCATCGGCAGCGGGAGCGTGGCGGGGGCGCTGCAACCCAAGATCGACGGCCTGCTTTGCGGGAACGCGATCACGCCGCGCCAGGGTGGCCACGCCGCGCTCCGCATCTACGTGACCGATACGGCGTGCGACGAGCCGCTCCCGTCGGGCATCACGCTCCCGGCCGGGCACTTCGTCAGCGGGCAGGCGCGCAACGGCAGCGGTACGGCCGCCGAGCAGACCTACGCGCTTCCGTTCGTGCTGATCGCGGACGGGTACGCGGGCTCCTACCACCGCAACGTGGTCATCCAGGGCGAGTACGACTTCAAGGTGGGGCGGTCCAGCTTCGCCAAGTACGCCCTGTTCACCAACGTTCACGAGCTGCCCCAGAACGGCGGCAACGTGTGGTTCACCGACCACACGCTGTTCGATGGGCCGGTCCACACCAACCAGTACTTCCGCTTCTATCGGCAGCCCTGGTTCGGCGGGGAGGTCACCAGCGCGGGCTGCGACACTCCCGGGCCGACGAGCTGCAACGGCTCGAGCTCGAAGAACGGCGCCGAGTTCTATGGGGAAGGGTTCGTCTCCGACCCCGGCCCGACGCCGTCGTTCACCAACGGCTACGGCACGCAGGCGCCGCAGTTGACCAAGGGCGTCGATTGGAGCAGCGGCTTCGTGCCGCTCCCGCTGACCTCGGACGATCAGAAGAACGCCGCTCAGGACCACGGCCTGTACTTCAACGGGGACGTGTCGTCCTTGACGATGTGGGCTGCGGACGATCACGGGAACCCCTTGACGAAGGACGCGAGCGGCAACTGGACGCCGGCGGCGACGTACCAGTACATCCAGGCCTGCACGGGCGACCACGGCAATGCGTGCACGACGTACCGGTACGGCAGCGACGACGTCCTGTACCAGCTTCAGAGCAACGGGAGCTGGAAGCAGTCGGACGCCGCGTTCAATGGCGTCGTCTACGCGAACGGGAACGTCGACCGTCTCACCGGCCCCGCCCGTACACCGCCCGGTAGCGGGGAGCCGGCGGACGCACCGCCTGCGCTGGCGTCGTTCGCGCAGGTCACGGTGGCCTCGCAGGGCTCGACGCAGATCACCGGCGACTTGACCTACGAGGGCCAGCCCTGCCAGGGCGAGCTGCATCGCGACAGCAACGGCCAGGCGGTCCCGCCGACCTGCGACAACCTCAACGCCGCCAACGTGCTGGGGGTCTACGCGCAGGGCGGCGACGTGCTCATCGGCAACGCCGACTACCGCGGCTCGAGCTACGACGCGCCCCAGGACGTCAAGATCGACGGCGTGCTCATGAGCGCCAGCGGCACCGTGAGCGTGGAGAACTTCCGCTACGGCTCGCCGCGCGGTTCCGTCCACCTCCTCGGCGGCATCATCGAGTACAACTACGGCGCGTTCGGAACGTTCAGCGCATCGAGCGGGCTGGACACGTCCGGCTACAGCCGTAAGTTCACCTACGACCAGCGCATGGCCAAGGGGCTGGCGCCGCCCCACTTCCCCACCGTCGGAGGGGACGGGGTGAAGGACGTGGCGCTCTACACCTACGGCCAGCGCGAGCAGGTCTACTGACCCGACCCCAGGACGGCTAGGGAGCCTTCGACGCCTCCGCCACGTCGGACGCCGGTCCGCCCGAGCCACGCTCACGTCCCTCTGACGTCTTCCTCACCGGTGTACCCGGCGCATCGAGGCCGTGCCGGTCGGGCCTCCCGGCGCCCGGCCGGGGTCGCTGTGCGCGACCGGGCCGCGAGCCGTCCCAGGTCGGGGGTGGGCCATGAGTCGGCCATGGGATTCATGAGCAAGAACGTCGTCGTAGCCGTCATTCGAGCCACCAACTGGGCGGCGTTCCGGTCCTAGGGTGTGCGGTGTTCGCGGGCGGGCGGCTGGCGTTCCGGTCCCCGCCCCAGACGCCGGCCGGAACCGCCGACCGGCGTCCCTGATCGAACCCCGTGAAGGGAGCGTGCTGAACGATGGACACGCAGAGCAACAGCCAACGTGGGAACCGTTCCCCGCAGCGCCGCGGGCTCGTCGCGCGCCTGGGGCTGGGGGCCGTCCTGGCGCTCGGCCTGCTGGCTGCGGCCGCGCCGATGGCGAGTGCGACCAGCCTGCCGAACGGCAGCAACGTCAAGACGTTCACCCTTGTCGAGAAGGACTACTCGTTCACCCCGAACCACATGACCTGGAAGGTAGGGGAGACGGTGCGGATCACCCTCAAGAACGAGGCCAAGACCAACACCACGCACGAGTTCATGATGGGCAAGAACCTGAAGACCTGCACCAGCAGCTTCGGGAGCAGCTACCCCTGCGGCTGGAAGCAGCCCCTCATCGCCTCCGACACCAACGTCGTGTGGGGGCAGGGCAAGGGGATCGCCGACCTCCAGGTGGACGAGCCCGCGCACGCCGCGCTGAACCAGGGCGGCTCGGTGACGATGCAGTTCAAGGTGCCCGACAAGCCGGGAACCTGGCAGTTCGCCTGCTTCGAACAGAAGGGCGAGCACTACAAGAAGGGCATGAAGGGCACCATCACCATCAAGAAGTGATCCCGGATCCCCGGCGCGCCGGCCGCTGAGGCGGCGTGGGGGCCTCGGGCCGGTGTCTCGTGACGCGCAGCTGCACGTCCTGGCCGGGGGAGGGTCGCTTCCCTCGGGCGAAGGCGGGTGCCCGTCGGCACCCGCCTTCCTCGTGGCTTCCGGCTGGGTCCGGTCAGCGGGGGACGCCGATGAGGTAGGTGGCCGGCAGGGGTGCGCGGGCGGCACGCACGACGCCCACCTCCCAGGCGTAGCTCTCGAGGCCCTGCGTGAGCTCTCGAAGGTCTCGCGCTGTGTAGGCGCGAAGGCAGGAAGCGACGCCATCGACGGCGAGCAGCGCCGGCGCCGCGGGCAGCAGGTAGCTCCACAGCAGGCGGGACCATCCGAAGGGGCGGAGGGTGGGGGCTACCACCAGGTACGGGAGCGGCAGCAAGGCGGCGAGAGCGATGGTCAGGGGGGCACGCTGCACCGCCTCCAGGACCGCGATCCCTTCATGGCGGTCGACCGCGTCCCGGAGCAGCGCTTGCGCCCTCGCCGGGGCGAAGTGGTGGAAGGCGCCGCAGATCGTTCGGAACCCGTGCAGGCCGGCGGGAACGGCGGTGGCGTCGACCGGCTCGCGATGGTAGCGCACGCCGTCCTCGTCGGGCACGGCGTCGTGCGGCGGGAAGCGGTCGGTGAGGACCACCTCCACGTCGGCGCCATACCCTGCCAGCAGGGGACGCAGGGTGCGCCACGGCCCACCCGCTCCGGAGGCGAGGTCGACGATCCGCCGTGATCCGGTCACGCGCAGCGCCCGGGCCAGCTTCGGCGCCAGCGCGTCGTACGGGCGGCCGAGGTCCGCCAGGAAGGCGAGGAACGCGGTGGAGGCATCGCGCGCAGGTCCGGGGCACCACGCCAGATCCTCGATCTCCGGCAGGTCCAGCCGTTGCATGCGTCACGGTAGCAGGCGCTGGTGCGCGCATCGGTGCGGCGGGCGGCCGACCTGGGCGGTTGCCGCGCGCGGACCTGCGGGCCGTCACGGGCACTCGTTGGGGGCGCCGCTATGCTGGGCTCAACGGAGACGCCGGATGGGGGTGGGGGCCGGTTCGGCATGCCGGGAGGTGGGCGATGGTCGTCAGGCACCGTTGGCGCTCGCTGCTCGTTGTGCTGTTCGTCATGCTGGCCGTGACGGGGTGCGGCCCGTCCCAGCGGGAGCGCGACCTGCGGGCGGCCAACCAGCAGCTCGAGGGCCGGGTGAGCGAGCTCCAGGCCGAGCTGAGCAACGCGGTCCAGGCTCGTGACGAGGCGCAAGCCGCCGTGGAGAAGGCGCAACAGGAGCGGGACGCGGCCAAGCGCAGCCAGGCCGACGCCGAGGCGCACGAGGCGATGGCCGCTCAGGGTCGCGCGGAGGCGGAGCAGCAACTCGAGGCCGCCAAGGCCGAGGTTGCGACGCTGAAGCAGCAGCTCGCCGAGGCGCAGGGCGCCCTCGACCAAGCGCGCAAGGCTGCCGCCGGCGAGGCTGCGAAGAGCGGGCCGCCGTCGCAACAGGCCGCGCTCGACGCGGCCACGGCGCGTGCCGACGCGGCTGACGCCGAGGTCGCACGTCTTCGGGGCCAGCTCCAGCAGGACGAGGCCAAGCTCGTGAGTGCCAGCGATGCGCTGGCCGCGGCGCAGCAGGCGCACGCCGACCTCCAGAAGACGCGTGCTGCGCTCGAGGCGCAGACCATCGAGCAGGACCGTCAGATCGCCGATCTGAAGCAGCAGCTGGAGACGCAGAAGAGCCAGGTCGCCGACCTTCAGGCGAAGGTCAGCGCCGCCGGCGGGAGCGAAGGGGACCTGCGGACGCGGCTGGCGGCCCAGGAGGCTGCGCTCTCGGCCGCACAGCGTGAACGGGACGCCCTTCGCGCCCAGCTCGACGCCACCCAGCAGCAGAGCAGCAGCCTGGCACAGCGGCTGCAGCAGACGTCGGGCGACCTGCAGGACCCGCGCGCAGCAGACCGAGCTGGCCGACGTGCGCACACGGCTCGAGCAAGCCCAGGGCGAGGTGGCGCGGCTGACCGGCGCGCGCGGCATCTACACCGTCCAGCCGGCCGACTCGCTGTCGTCGATCGCCGTCTTCTTCTACCGTGACGGGTACCGGTGGCCCGCCATCTTCGAGGCGAACGCCCACCTCATCAGCGATCCCGACCTGATCTTCCCCGGCATGGTGCTCATCGTGCCGGAGCTCGGCGGTAGCTCCTGACGGTCGTCAGGAGCCGCGCGTCAGCTCCTGCAAGCGCTCCTTCGCGCCGGCCTGCACCACGCCCCCGTGGTAGGTGATCGCCTTGTCGACGTCGAGCGGGGCGAGCTTCCCGAGCGAACGCAGCGCGGTGTCCATGTCCGGCGTGGCCATGGGCCGCGGTCCCTGCAGGCGCCCGCCTTCGGCCACCATGGCATCGCCGGTCACGAGGGTGCGGCTCCGCTTCAGGAAGAGGCTGACGTGGCCTGGGGTATGACCGGGCGTGTGGACCACGGTGATGCCCCCGCAGTAGGGGAGCTCCTCCCCGTCGTCGATGGTCCGGTCGACCCGGGCGTGCGGCGGGTTCGCCATCATGGCCTCGATCGGCGCCCGCCGGTCGGCGGGCAGGTCCTTGATGCGCTCGGCCATGCGCTCCGGGTTCATCTTGATCGGCATCTTCTCGCCCTCGATGTAGGGCCGGTCGAGGGGGTGAGCGAGCACCTCCACGTCGTGGTCCAGGGCGGCGAGCAGCTCCGGCAGGCCACCGATGTGGTCGATGTCTTGATGGGTCAGGATGATGCGGGTCAGACGCTCCAGCGGCGCGCCGGCGCTGCGGCAGGCCTCGCGCAGCGCCTCGAGCTGGCCGGGCATGCCGGTGTCGATGAGGATCACGTCGTGGTCGTCCCAGACCAGAGTCGGGTGGATGACGCTCGGCCCGCCCATGAAGTCCATCGTCAGGTCCAGTGCTTCGACGCCTTCGGCTACGCGCATGGGGGTCTACCTCCTTGACGGTCCCAAGGCTACGTCAAGCACGTTCGCTGCGGCGTAGCGCGGGGGGCCGCGCCGTCGTGCCGGCCCGGGCCGGCCCCGGACGCTCAGCGCCCGCGCCCGGCGCCCGCCAGGAAGTCGTACGGGTAGGGGAGCACCACCTCGCTGGCCTCGGTCAGCCGGGCCATCTGCGCGTCGGTCAGCGACCACCCGAGGGCCCCCAGGTCGTCCTCGAGCTGGCTCATGGTGCGCGCTCCGATGATGGGCGCGGTCACCGCGGGGCGCTGCAGCAGCCAGCGGATGGCGACCTGTGCCGGGGTCTTGCCGGCGTCCTCGGCCACCTCCAGGAGCGCGTCGATCACGCCCCAGGTGTGCTCGTTGGCGACGTTCGGCCAGCTCTCGCCCCAGCCCTTCTCGCCCGCGATCTCCACGCGGGTCCCCTGGGGCGGGCGGTCCATGCCGCGCCGGTACTTGCCCGACAGCCAGCCGCCGCGAAGCGGGCTCCATGGGATCACGGCGAGCCCTTCACGCTGGGCGACCGGGATCAGCTCCCACTCGGTCGAGCGGCACAGCAGGTTGTACTGGGGCTGGAGCGAGACGAAGGGCTCGAGCCCGCGCTCCCGGCTCAGGTCCAGCGCGCGCTGGAGCTGGTAGCCCGCGAAGTTGCTCACCCCGATGTAGCGGACGCGTCCGTCCTTCACCACGGTATCGAGGGTGCTCAGCACCCCCTCGAGCGGCGTCCCCGGATCCCAGGCATGGACCTGGAGCAGGTCGACGTAGTCGGTCTGGAGCCGTGCCAGGCTGGCCTCCAACGAGGCCAGGATGTGCTTGCGGCTGAGGCCCACGTCGTTGGGCCCCTCGCCCATGGGGAAGCGCACCTTGGTCGCGACGACCAGCTCGTCGCGATCGCGGCGCTTCAGCCAGCGCCCCACGATCTCCTCGGAGACGCCCCGCGAGTACACGTTGGCGGTGTCGATGAAGGTCCCACCGGCGGCTACGAAGGCATCCAGCATGCGGTGGCTCTCACGCTCGCTGGCCTCCCCCTCGCGCCCGAAGGTCATGGCGCCGAGGCACAGCTCGCTGACCTTGACGCCGGTATTGCCGAGATAGCGGTACTCCATGGCATCAGCTCCCTACACGGGGCATGTCCGACCCTGTCGGACGCCACCGCAGCACCATGCTATGCCCTGGCTGCCGTTCGAAGGGCGCCTCCGCGGGCGTCGCCGCGGCAGCGATACGGCGCCAGGCTAGCTCTCGGCGACCAACCGCGTGGTCAACGGCTCCATCGCGCCGACCCCGACCGTGAGCTCGTCGCCGGGTTGCAGCCAGCGCTGCTCGTCCATGCCCAGGATGACGCCCTGCGGGGTGCCGGTGGCGATCACGTCGCCGGGCTCGAGCGCGATGTAGGTGCTGACGTAGCTGATGATCTCCGCCACGCCGAAGATCATGTCGGCGGTGGTGGAGTCCTGCCTCAGCTCGCCGTTCAGCCACAGGCGGATCGAGAGGTCCTGGGGGTCGGGAACCTCGTCGGCCGTCAGGAGTGCCGGTCCGATCGGGAGGAAGCCGTCCAGGGCCTTGCCCAGGAGCCACTGGCTGGTGCGGTTCTGCAGGTCGCGGGCGCTGAGGTCGTTGCCGGCCGTGTACCCGAGGACGTAGTCGAGCGCGTCGGCTTCCCTCACGCGGCGCGCCCTGCGGCCGATGACCACCACCAGCTCCGCCTCGTAGTCGAGTCTCTCGACCTCGGCCGGCACGGGGACCTCGGCGTCCGGGCCGGTGATGGCGTTGTCGAACTTCGAGAACAGGACCGGGCTCGTAGGGATCTGCTTGCCCGCCTCGCGGGCGTGCTCGCGGTAGTTGAGCCCTACGCACAGCACCTTGCCGGGGCGCGGCACGGGCGGGCCCAGCCGCAGGCCTGCCGCGTCGAGCGGCGAGCGACCCTCGGCCGCGAGGTGTCTGAGGGCCGGCACGGCGGCCGAGCCCTGAGCCCCCAGGTCGTCGGCGGACAGCCCGGTGGGGACGACCGCGTCGCCCTCGCGTACACCGACGCGTAGAACGCCGTCGGAATCGTAGTAGCTGACGAGCTTCATGCTGCCTCCCGTGGTGGCGGGCCGTGGGGCGGCCGCCGGACCTGTTGGCGGTCGGTCCCAAGCCTACCCAACCGAGCGGTGAGTCGTCGTCGGGCGCGCGGCGCTCAGTCCCAGGGCCCCTCGAGCGCCGCTCGCGTCTCCTCGACGCCGGCGCGCCACACCTCCATCATGCGGTCGTCGGGCTTGGCGTACGCGCCGCCGAAGTTGCCGTCGCCCAGGTAGGTCCGCACCGCCGGCGCGTCCATCACGCGCAGCCGTGTCGGGTCGATCATGGGCTTGGTCTCGGCGGGGGTCTCGACGCCCTCGATCCTGGTCCACGGGAAGCTCTCCATCCAGGAGGCGTGCGACGCCAGCGGATCGACGGCCTCGACGGCCGCCCGTGTACCAGGCGCATTCCACCAGTCGTGCCACTTCGCGCGCACGTCGGGGTGGCGGTTCATCCACTCCTGGGTCGCCGTGCGCGCCGGCGTGTTGCCGCCGTGGCCGTTGACGAACAACACGCGTCGGAATCCGGATGTGGCGAGGCTGTCCAGCAGGTCCTCGAGGATGCGCAGGTAGGTGCCGAGCCTCAGGCTCACGGTCCCGGGGAACGCCAGGAAACCCGGCGTGACCCCGTAGGGGAGCGCTGGGAACACCGGCACCCCCAGCGGGCCGGCCGCCTCGGCGGCCACGCGTTCGGACAGGATGGCGTCGACGCCGAGACTCAGGTAGGCGTGCTGCTCGGTGCTGCCCAGCGGGACCACGGCGCGATCGTCGCGCTCGAGGTAGCGCTCGACCTGCATCCAGTTCATGCCATGGATCTTCATGACGGTTCCTCCACGCGCTCCGGGTGCTGCGCCGCCCGCGCGCGCAGCGGTGCGGCACGCCCGGCCTGCGGAGGTGCCGGGGGACGGCAGGCATCGTAACGCCGGCCGATCGCGGTGGCCGCTGTGTCGCGGGTCGCGGCTGCGCGCCGTGGAACGGCGATCGCACGCGGGGTGAGGGGCGCGCGCCGCCCCGAGTGACGTCAGCTCGTTGCCGGAAGGACGTGGAGCGATCCCGATACGGGCGAGAGTGAGACCTTGTCGCCCGGGCGCCGCATGCCGGCATCGATGGGATTCGGCTCGTCGACCAGGACGTCGCCGACGCCGTCGACGCTGACCACGTACTCCGCATGGTTGCCGAGGAAGACCGTGCGTCGGATCGTGCCGGCGAGCGGCCCCTCCGTGGCCGACAGGCGGACGGCCTCGGGCCGGAGCACCAGCGTGACGGGGGAGCCGTCAGGCAGGTCCGGTGCGTCGGGGACGGGCCAACGCACCCCCGCGACGGTGACCGCTCCCGCCGCGAGTGTGGCCTTCACGAAGTTGACCTTGCCGATGAAGTCGGCCACGAACCGGTTCGCCGGGCGCGCGTAGACCTGGCTGGGGGAGCCGATCTGCTCGACAGTGCCGTCGTGCATGACGACCAGCACGTCGGAGATGCTCATCGCTTCGACCTGGTCGTGGGTCACGTAGACGCTGGTGATCCCCAGGCGTTGCTGCAGATCACGGATCTCCAGCCGCATCTGCTCGCGGAGCTTCGCGTCCAGGTTGGAGAGCGGCTCGTCGAAGAGGAGCAGGCCCGGTTCCATCACGATGCAGCGCGCCAGCGCAACGCGCTGTTGTTGGCCGCCCGAGAGCTGGCTGGGTGCCCTGGCGGCCATGCGCCCGAGGCCGACCAGATCGAGCACGTGGTCCACCCGACGGCGCACCTCGCGGCCCGATACCCGCTTCATGCGCAGTCCGAACGCCACGTTCTCGAACACGTTCAGGTGCGGGAAGATGGCGTACGACTGGAACACCATGGCCGTGTCGCGAACGTTGGGCGCCTCATCGTTCACGCGCCGGTCGCCGAAGTACACGCTTCCGGCGGTGGGTTCCTCGAAGCCCGCGATCAGGCGCAACAGCGTCGTCTTGCCGCAACCGGATGGTCCCAGGAGCGTGACGAGAGAGCCCTTCTCGATGCGCAGGGACACGTCGTTCACGGCCACCACGGTCTCGCCGCCAGGGCTCTGGAACTCCTTGCGCAAGCGGTCGATGCGGAGATCCGTCGCCATGGGGCTCCCTATCCGAAGCGGATGCTCGAGGCCACCTCGGCGCGGCGGCCCACGAGAAGATCGATGACGGCGATGGCAGCCAGGACGATCCCGAGGAGGACGATGCTGAACGCGGCGGCCACGCCCAGCCGGCCGGAGCCGACCTCGTTCAAGATCTGCACCGTCATCAGGTTCCAGTTCGCGGACACCAGGAAGATCGCCGCGCTGATCGCCGTCATCGCCCGGACGAAGGCGAACACCAGGCCGGAGAAGAACGCCGGCCCGATCAAGGGCAGGGTGACCTTCCGGAAGGTCGTGAGGCCGTCGGCACCCAGGTTCTGTGCCGCCTCCTCGATGGACGGGTCGATCTGGCGGAGGACCGCGATGCCGGACTGGATGCCCACCGGCACGTACCGGAAGACGAAGTTCAGGACCAGGATGAGGAGGGTCCCGGTCAAGAGCAGCGGGGGGCGGTTGAACGCCAGGATGTACCCGATGCCGACCACGGTGCCCGGGACCGCGAAGTTCAGGATGGAGCCGAACTCCATCGCACCCTTGCCAGGGAACGACCTGCGCACCACCAGGAAGGCGATGAGCATCCCCAGGATGCCGCTGACCGGCGTGGACACGACGGCCACGACGAGGGTGTCCTTCACGGTGTGGAAGCCCACGTCGAAGACGTAGGCGAAGTGCTGCAGGGAGAGGTGGTAGTCGAACCCCCACACCCGCGTCGTGGCACCCACCAGGATGACGGCGTAGAACATCACCACCACCACGGAGAACGCCACCACGATGGCGAACAGCAGCCAGGTGGCGAAGGGTGCCACCGCCTTGCTCACCGTGGCGGTAGGTTTGCCGGTCACCGTCACGTACTGCCGCCTGGAGAGGTACGCACGCTGGATCGCGAAGGCCGTCATCGACGGCACGAGCAGGACGACCGCGAGCATGGCGCCGCGGGCGAGGTTGAAGCTACCGGTGATCTCGAGATAGGCCTGTGGGGCGAGCATCGGGAAGGCGGCGCCGGCGAGCACCAGGGGGTTGCCGAAATCCGCCATCGACTCGATGAACACCACGAGGAAGGCGCTGGCGATCCCAGGCAACGACAGGGGAAAGGTGACGCGCCAGAACACCTGCCAGCGGCTGGCCCCCACGTTGAGCGCGGCGTCCTCGAGCGTGGGGTTGATCGACGCCAGAACGCCGCGGAGCGACAGATAGGCGATCGGCGCGAAGGTGAAGACCTGGGACAGGACGACGCCGAAGAAGCCGTAGATGCGGAAGTCCTGCAGGCCGAGCAGCTGCCTCGTGACGAGCCCGTTGAAGCCGAACAGGAACAGGATGGAGATGGCGCCCGAGAACGGTGGCGAGATGATGGGCAGGATGGTGAGGGTATGGAGCAGGCGCTTGCCCGGCACGGGGGTCCGCGTCAACACGAAGGCCGCGATGTAGCCCAGAAGCACGCCCAGCAGCCCCACCACGGCGCCCACGCTCAAGCTGTTGATCAGGGCGTTGCGGTACAACTTCCGATCCACCATCAGCGCGAAGGTGTCGAGCCCCCAACCAGCCGGGGTGTGCAGGCTCGACAGGAGCACCCGTACCAGCGGGTACACCACGAACACGGCCAGGGCCACGAAGATCAGCAGCACGACGACGAACAGCACGCGGTCGCGTGCCAGTACGCGCAGTTGACGTCGAGCCCGTCGGAGCATGGTGGAAGGGCGCGGGGGCGGCTGGGGGCCGCCCCCGCGGGTTGGTTACTGCCCGAGAACGTCCTGCACCCAACGGTCCACCAGACGCTGTCGGTTGGCCGCTGCGAACTCAGGGTCGAACGACACGAGCTTGATCGTGTCGAGCGACGGAATCCCCGGGCCGGCGCTGACGTCGCTGCGGATGGGGAGGAAGTAGGTCTTCTGCGTGGCCAGGGCCTGCTGCCCTTCGGCCGACGTCATCCAGTCCACGAGCTGCTTCGCTTCGCTCAGGTGGTTGGCTCCCTTCAGGATCGACATGGCGGCGACCTCGTAGCCGACGCCCTCGCTGGGGAAGACGACCTGGACCGGGAAGCCCTCGTCGACCAGCTTCAGGAAGCCCGGCGTGAACTGGATGGCGATCGCGGTCTCGCCCACACCCAGGGCTCCGCTCGGCGCCGTGCCACTCTGGGTGTAGGTCTGCACGTTCGGGTTGAGCGACTTCATGTACGCGAACGCCGCGTCCTCACCGAGGATCTCCCGAAGCGTGAGGACAACGTTGTAGGCCGTCCCCGACGACTGCGGCGAGGGCATCTGCACCAGACCCTTGTACTGGGGTTGCGTCAGATCCGCCCAACTCGTCGGCACCGCGACGTTCCGTTGCTGCAGGATGTCGGTACGTACGCCGAAGGCGAGCGGGTTGGTGTAGATCGCGTGCCAGTACCCCTCGGCGTCCTTGAAGTCGGCGGGCAAAGCGTCCGCGTTGGCGGAGATGTAGGGCTGCGTCAGGCCGCGGTCCTTGGCGAGGATGTGGTTCTCGCTCGGCGCACCGAACCAGACGTCGGCCTGCGGCCGGTTCTTCTCGGCCTCGATGCGCGACAGGGCAGGGCCGGACGAGAGGAACACCATCTGCACCTGCACGCCCGTTGCGTCTGTGAAGGCGCTGAGGATCTTGCGAGCGTTCTCCTCGTCCACGCTCGAGTAGACGACGAGTTGGGCCGACGCCCAGGCGGAACCTATCGCCAGGAGCGCGACGGCCAGACGACGGAACTTCCGCATCCGACTCACCTCCCACGGAGCGACCCCGTGTGCCGGTCTAACGACCGTGCACGCCCCGTGGCGTCACGGTAGCGATGGGGTGTCTCGAAGGGGGTCCGTCGAATGCAGGACAGTCGGCGTCGGCCTCCGGCCCACGCTGGTGGCGCTGCGTAGATGTGGGGCGTCGGGACCGGACCTAGCGGCGCTTGCGGTACAGAGCGTTGACGGTGGTCCGGTGGCCCCGCTCGGTGGGCACGCGGACCGGCCGGGTGGGCTCGGCCGGCTCGAGCCCGTGGCGCGCGAAGGCGGCGTCGAGCGCCTCGGGCGTGAGCAGGCTGATGCGGTCGTGGGGCCCGCCGAAGCCGGCATACACGTGGGGCTCGCCGGGCACCGGCTCGAGCGGCACGCCGTGCGGTCGGGAGTCGGGCGCGAAGTTGGCGACCAGGCAGTGTCCGTCCGGGGCGAGGACGCGCGCCGTGTCGGCCAGGGTGCGCTCCCATTCGTCGGCGGTCGCGGCGTTCTGGAATGCGCCGAGGGCGAGCACCAGGTCGAAGCTCGCGTCGGGGAAGGCGCCGAGGTCGTCCATGCGGCCGTGCAGCACGCGGCGCTCGGCCTCCGCCGTGCCGAGCGTGGGGGCCAGGCGCGCGCGGGCGGCCGCGACCATGGCGCTCGAGCTGTCCAGCGCCCACAGGTCGACCCCGGCCTCGGCCAGGAACAGGCTGTTGCGGCCGGCGGCGCAGCCGATGTCCAGGGCGCGCAGCTGCGTGGGATCGCGGTCGGCCAGCCATGCGGCCAGGCGCCGATCGGGCTCACGGGTGCCGAAGCGTTCGACGACGTCGGGGCGTTCCCAGAAGGACGAGCGGCTCATGGCGGCATTGTGCCCCAGGCCGATGAGAAGCGCGGCGGTTTCCCAGGGAGTTGACGTGCTGGAACCTCTCCCCTAGGATTTGACTGGCCGGTCAGGAAAAGGTCGGCCGGCGCGGAAGCGCGTGCCGTCCCCCTGCGGAAGGAGTCCATCGATGCGAGAAGGATCCGATCGGCTGTCGGCGCTGAGCCTGATGGCCGCCATCTGGCTGTTCCTGTCGCCCTGGGTCGTGCGGCCCTGGCACCACCTGTACGCCATCGATGCCTGGATGGTCGGGGCCGTCACGGTCGTCATCCTCACGAGCGCGATGCGTCCACCGCGGCCCGTGCTCTCCGACATCGTCGCCGCGCTCCTGGGGGCCTGGATGTTCGTCTCGCCCTGGGCGCTGAACTACACCAACGACATCGGGCCGGCGTGGAACTCGTGGATCATCGGTGGCACCATCTTCGTCCTGGCATTGGGCGCTTCGGCGCTGGGGGTCCGCGGCGCGCGACGCGTGCAGCAAGCGTGAGGCACGGGCCGGCGCCGTGCGCTCGCTCCTAGGCTCCGCCCAGGAGGACGGGGAACAGCACGTGCCAGACCACGTCGGCCCAGAAGTGCACGCCGCTCGCCGCCAGCAACCCGTGGCGTAGGAAGGCGCGCCCGGCCAGGAGGCCGAGGGCGCCGTTGAGCACGAGCAGCTCCACCAGCTCGGCCGGCGGCAGTGCCAGCGGGGTGGTCACGCCAGCCAACAGCGTGGCGCTGCCCAGGTGACCTGCCGCGAAGGCCAGGGCGGCGAGCGCGTTCGCCGCGCCCAGCGCGGCCGGACGCAGGGCGGGCCGGCCCAGCCACCGTGCCAGCCCCGTCAGCAGCCACGCCCACAGGCTCAACACGAAGAGGCGGAACGCGATCTCCTCGCCGATCCCGGCCGTCAGGGAGGCCAGGACCGAGGAGGGGAACGCGGGGTGCGGGAAGCCTCCGAAGCGCGGCGCGACGAGGGCGGTGACGCGGTCGATCGCCACCAGGCCCACGCCGGCACCAGCGCCGATCGCCAGCGGCTCGAGCCACAGGGCGCGCGGCGAGACCTCGGCCGGGAGGGCGCCGGGCAGCCCGCTCCGGCGGGCCAGCGCATCTCCTGCGAACGCCATCACGCCGTACACCACCACGATCAACAGCACGTTGGCGGCGGCGAGCTGCCACAGTGGGACGTCCGGCATGGGCATCCCCATCAGCGACGCGTTGGCCGCCATGCCCCCGGGCAGCAGCACGTAGGCGGCTGCCGCCAGGGCGTAGACGGCCAGCATCAGAAGCAAGAGGCGATTGCGCTCAGGACGCGGTGCAGGGTCGGCCGACGGGGCGACGGACGTCACCTCACGAGCGTTGCACGCCACCCGCCGGAACGGTAGGGACGAGTGTGCCTCGAAACGAGGTCGCCACCGCGGATCGCGCGCGCGGCTCGGAGCCGGTGGCGCACCCGCCCTCGGCGTGCGCTCGATCCGAGGCGCCGGACGGCACAGCGGTATCGTGGACGCGTGAACCTCGGCTCGACCCTCCCCACGACGGAAGCCCGACCGTGAGCGCGACGTCGCTCTCGCCGGGCAAGGCGCGCGGGCTCCAGGCCTGCACCGACGCACGCGGCGTGATCGCCGCGCTGGCGATCGACCAACGCGGGAGCCTGCGCAAGGCGCTGGCCAGGGCGGGTGGTAGGGACGCGAGCGCGGTCTCCGACCGCGACCTGGCGACCTTCAAGGAGGCCGTCACGCGGGTGCTCACGCCGCAGGCGTCCGCGGTGCTGCTGGATCCGCTGTTCGGCCTGGAGGCCGCCGACCATCGCGCCGCCGGCGCGGGGCTCATCCTCGCCTACGAGAAGAGCGGCTACGACGCGACCGACGAGCACCGCATGCCCAGCCTGTTGCGGGAATGGTCGGCGCAGAGCCTGAAGGCCGCCGGAGCGGACGCCGTCAAGGTGCTCGTCTACTACGATCCGGCCGGACCCGCCGAGATCAACGAGCAGAAGCACGCCTTCGTGCGGCAGGTCGGCGAGGAGTGCCGCGAGGCCGACGTGGCGTTCTTCCTGGAGCCGGTCACCTTCACGTCGGAGCGCGACGCGGAGGCCGCGGCCGAGGGCAAGCCCGAACGCGTCACGCGCAGCATCGCCGAGTGGAGCCGGCCGGAGTACGGCGTGGACGTGCTGAAGGTCGAGGTGCCCGTGGCTCCGAGCTGGCTCGACGCGTCGACGCTGGACTCGGCCGCGCAACGGGAGCGGGTGCTGGAGGCCTTCCGCATGGCGACCGAGGCGTCGGAGCTACCGCTGATCTTCCTGTCGGCCGGTGTCGACATGGATCTGTTCGAGCGGTCGCTCGAACTCGCAGGCGAGGCGGGCGCCCGCTTCCACGGGGTCCTCTGCGGACGCGCCACCTGGAAGGGCGGGATCGCCGCCTATGCCTCGGGTGGCGAGCCGGGCCTGGAGGCGTGGCTCCGCAGCGACGGCCTCGCCAACATCGAACGACTCAACCGGGCGCTGGAGCGCACCGCCACCGGTCTCTAGCCGTGGCGCCCGCGGGGGCACGGGCGGCCGAGCGGCGTAGACTGCCGCCATGGACCGCGATCCTGGAGGCGTGTCGGTGCGGCGCGCCACGGCCGACGACCTGCCCTTCCTCCGGACCCTCGCGCGTCGCCTGACGGCGTTCGACGGCTTGACGACGCGTGACCCGGAGGCCATCGTGACGAGCTCCGAGGAGACCTTGACCGACGCGGTCGAGCGGAGCCTGCTGGGCGCGCCGGCCGTCGCGGTGCTGGTAGCGGAGAGCGGCGCCGGCGAGCCGCTGGGGTGCGCCCTGGTGCAGCAGAACAGCGAGTACTTCACCGGTGAGGCCGAGGCCTACGTCGCGGTGCTGGCCGTGACCGAGACGGCCGAGCGGCGGGGCGTGGGGCGTGCGCTCATGGAGAGCGCCGAAGGGTGGGCGCTGGAGCACGGCCTGTCGCGACTGGCGCTGGAGGTGTTCGCCGCCAATCACGGTGCCCGGTCCTTCTACCGCCGCCTGGGCTACGTGGAGGACTCGCTCCGGCTGGTGAAGCTGCTCTGAGGCGTGCCCGACGCCGTCGCCCGGCTGGGCGCGGCTAGGCGTCCGGCACCTCCCGAAGCTGCCCGCCGGCCGTGCCAGCTCGGCGGGGCGCGCGCCCGGCCTCCACCCCGACCGTGAGCCAGCGCGTCAAGGCGTTCGCCTCGTCCAGCAGTGCGTCCGTCGCTGGATCTTCCTCCGGCGAGCTCGCGGCCAACGCCGCCAGCACCCGTTGGCGCAGCTCCCCCTCGTCGAGGGGTGCGCGGTCGTCGAGGTAGCCCTGGTCGGCCAACCAGGCCTCGAGCTGCTCACGGGCGTCGCTCCGGAAGCGCGACACCTGACCCCCCTCGAGTCCTCGGAGGAGGGCCCGTGCGTCCCCGTGGGCCTCCTCGGCCAGCGCCGCGACGCGGTCCAGGAAGGTCGGCGTGACCGCGCCGGAGGCTTCGAGCCCCTGCCGGTCGACGGGGCGCCCTCGGCCGCGTCGCCAGCCCTCCAGGAACGCCTCGCTCGCGGCGGCGCGAGCGGTCAGACGCTGCCGCTCGACGGCGTTCACCAGGGCGTCGGCGCCGGCGCCACGCAGGAACGCGCGCACCGTGCCGAGATGCTCGACGCCGGCGCGCGCCAGCCGGTAGAGCAGGGGGAGGTCGTCGCGCAACAGATGGAACAGGTGGCAGGCGTCGACCGGCTGCCAGGGGTCGATGGGCGGCACCCCGAGGTCGCGGGCGTAGGCCTCCGGCGAACGCCCTGCGGGAGACGGGAGCTCGTCCTGGGGCGGCAGGGCGAACGCTTCCGGCTCGGCGGCCGCTCGCCCCAGGCGGCGCACGCGCGCGATGTCGATGAGATGGGGGCGGCCGTCGGCCGCGCCTGCCCAGAACTGCGCGTCCTCGGGCCGCGCCGTGAGGTAGAAGAGCTGCCGACCTCCCTCGTGTGCCAACAGGCTCAACCCTTCGCCCACCGCGCGGAACCGCTCGACGTCGGCGGTGGTCAGCGCCTCGTCCAGGAACAGCGGCAGCGAGGCCCTGCCCTGCTCGGCGAGCGTGGCGAACGCGACGCGCACCGCCAGCAGAAGCTGGGCGCGGGTGCCCGTGGAGAGCTCGGCGGGTGTGCGGCGCTCGCCGCTGGCCGTCTCGCGGGCCGTGAAGGGAGCGCTGTCGCTGCCGTCGAAGAGGAGCTCGTACTGGCCGCGCGTGAAGCGCCGGAACCAGGCTCCCGCCTGCCGCAGGGCGGCCGGTTGGCTGGTCTGCTCGTGCTCGGACGCGACCGCGTCGAGCAGGAAGGCGCCCGCCTCCGCGGCCAGCGCTTCCTGCAGCCGATCGTCGAGCGCCTCGGCAGCGGCCTGCCGATCGGCGCGGGCGCGCTCCAGGGCGCGGTCGTGCTCGGCCTGGCGGATCCGATCGCGGGTGACCGCGATGTCGTTGGAGACCTGCCGACCGCGCTCGGCCGCGGCCTCCAGCTCGGCCAGCCGGTCGCGGAGCCGCTGCTCGTCTTCGGCATCGGCCGCTGCCAGAAGATCGTCGCGGTGCGCCAACGCCTCGCGCCGGTCGGCGTGCCGTAGCTGGGCAGCGCGTGCGGCCTCGTGGCACTGACGGTAGTCGGGCAATCGCTCCAGGCGTGCGCGCAGCTCGCGTTCGGCGTGGGTGACGGCGTCGGTCGCGGAATCGGTGGCGGCGGAAGGCGTGTCGCCGGGATCGAGGGCGGCTCCCGCGAGCAGTGCGCGGACCGCCTCGTGAAGCCGCTTGAGCTCGCGCGCGGCGCGCTCGATCGCGTCGAGCGCACGCTCGCGCGCGGCCCTCGCGTCATCGCGGCTCTTCAGGCGCCTGGCGAGCGTGTCCAGCCTCGCCTCCAGGACGCTCGCCGACGGCGACGGGCTGTCGACCGCCTCGTCGTGCTCGCGCAGGAAGCGCACCAGCCCTTCCCTGGCGGCGTCGATGCGGGCCAGCTTCGCCCGGAGCTCCGCCTCCACGTCGCGGAGCTCGGTGCCGGCGCGGTCGATGGCCTCGACCAGGCGCAGCCAGCGTTGCAGGCCGGCGTCGAGCTCGGCGGGATCGAAGCCGACACGTCCGGCCAGTGCGGCGATGCTCGCGTCGACCTCGGCGCGGCGGGACTGGGCCGAGGCCCGTCGCCTCTCGGTCTCGGCCCGCCGCTCGAGCCGCTGCCGCAACACCTCCGCGGAGGCGATGCGCTCGTCGAGGTCCTGCAGGCGGAGGGTGAGCGCGCGCTCGTCCCACCGGTCCTGGGCTGGGAGGTCGGTGCGCTGATAGCGTTCGCGTGCTGCTTCCCGCTGCCGGGCCGCCGATGCATCCCGGCTCATGAGGGGGAGACCCGCGAGCAGCAGCAGCATCAGGGCTGCCGGGAGGAGCGGACCGGCGCCGGCCAGCAAGGCGAGCGTCAGCAGGCCCCCGCCGGCGCCGATCGCCAGGACCAGCCCGAGCCAGCGCCCCGCCGTCCAGCGTGGGCGGCGCGCGGCAGCGAGCCAGCTCAGCACGGCCCCGCGAGCCTCGCGCAGTTGCTCCGGAACGTCGCCCCGTTCGTCCTCGCGAGGCAGCCGCTCCAGCTCGAGCTCCATCTCGTGCAGCTCGGCGTCCGAGCGCCGCTTCGCCTCCAACGCCTCGTCGACCTCGCTCAGGGTGGCGGGATCGAGGTGTGGGCGCGCGCCCTCCGGTCCGGTCGAACCCAGCGCGCCGCTGGCGCGCTCGAGCTCCGCCCGCACGCGCCGCCGGCGGTCTTCGGCCGAGGCGCCCTCCGACTCCCAGCGGTAGAGCTCCTGAAGGACGCGGGTGCGCTCCTCCAGATCGGCCGCCGACAGCGCGCTGGACGCCAGGCCGGACGCGTCGAGCGTCCGGCGCGCGGCCTGTTCGTCGTGCTGCGCGTCCGCCAGCTCACGCGTGCGCTGCTCGATGTCGGCGTGCAGCGCAGCCAGGCGCCGTCCCTCATCGCCGACGAGATGCTCCATCCCCTCCGGGAACCGCTCGAGCTCGGCCTGCGCCCGCTGCGCCTCGCGCCGGGCGGCGATCAGGTCGAGTGCCTTGCGGTGGTCGTCCGCGTCGCGGCGGGCCTCCTCCGCCTCGCGCTCCATGCGCGTCCAGCGCGCGATCTGCGCCTGCTGCTGCACCAGCGCCTCGCGCTCGCGGAGCACCCGGTGGAGCGCTTCGTCCGTCTCGCGAAGGCGGCGGGCCTCGCTCTGGCCGGTGCCGCGCGGACGGAACACGCTGCGCCGAACGGCGCCGAGGTCGTAGCCGCCCGAGAGCTCGAGCCCGAGCCTGGCGGCGATCGCCTCATCGGTAGCGCCGGCGGCCGTGAGGTCCTCGACCCGGAGCGTGTAGCAGCCCAGCAGGTGGTGCTCGGGCAGGGTGGGCGGCGATACCGGGCTGCCGTCGCGCGTCCAGCTGACCGTGTCGCCGACCCGGCTGACACGCAGCTCGCCGTCGCCCTCGTCGAACACGCCCTCGAGCACGACCCCGGCGCCGTGGTGCTCCTCGGGGTAGAGCAGCGCCTGCACGGCACGCAGCACGCTGCTCTTGCCGGAGGCGTTGGGGCCGACCACGACGTTGACGCCCGGGGCCACGTCGTGCAGCTCGAAGCCGGGGCGGATGCCCGGCAGCCGCTCGACCGTGAGCGAGCGGAGCCTCACGCGGCGCCCTCCTTCTGCTCCAGCAGCGCGTCCAGCGCGTCCAGCGCGGCGGCTTCGAGCAGCTCGGCCACACGCTCCTCGCTCGGCGGAGTGCCGCCGGCGGCGCGCAAGGGGCGGCGTTCCGGTACCTCCGCCAGGTGCTGCGTGGCGGCCCGGAGCAGGGCGGTGCGGGCCGCGGGGTCGCCGTGCCCGCGGAGTAGCCGGAGCTTGCGGGCGAGCAGCCCGACCGGGTCGGCACTGCGGGCGAGGGCCTCCAGGTCGCGCTCGGGCAGGGCCTGCAGGGCGTAGGCGTGGACGAAGTAGGTGGTGCCGTCCCTCGGGTAGGCAGCGGCACGCGGGTCGTCCGCGGCCAGGGTGCGGGCGACCGCACCCCGCAGCGCGGTCCGGCCGGTCAGCTCGAGCCGGCAGCCGATCGCCAACGCTCCGGGCGCTTCTTCGTCGAGGCGGCGGTGCAGGGCATCGATGGCCTTGGCGATGCGCACCGGCACGTCGGCGGCGTCGGCGAGGCCGTCGAGCGGCACGTCGAGCGTCTCCCAGCGCAGCGGAGCCAGCGGGACGGCCCGCAGCTGCGGCTCGCCACGCGGCCCCACCTCGAGCAGCCAGGCGCCGTGCGCACCGGGCTCACCAGGGTCGGTGCCGACCAGCGACCCGAGGTAGCCCATCGGTCGCGGTCCGGGCTCGATGTCGGGCTTGTGGACGTGCCCGAGCAGCCAGACGTCGACGGGTGCGGCCTCCAGCTCGGCCGTGCGGACCGGCGCGTAGCGGCTGCCGGGCTGGCCGCGGTCGCAGTGGAGCAGGCCGATGGTGGTCTCCGCCCCTCGCTCCGGGAGTGGCGAGGCCAGCGGGTCGTCGGGAGCGACGCGGTCCGGGAAGGACCAGCCCAGGACGCGCACGCGCGTCCCCTCGGAGCCTTCCAGGACGTGCTCCTGCCAGCGGCCGCCGCGCCCCAGCAGGGTGAAGCCGGGCACCGCCTCGGCGAGCCTGGGGAGGACCTGGACGTCGTGGTTCCCGGCGACGGCGAGCACCGGGATGCCGGCCTCGGTCAGCTGCTCGACGCCCTCGCGCAGATCGGCGTAGGCCTCGAAGAAGTCGTTGTCCTGGTCGACGACGTCGCCGGCGAGCAGGAGGGCGTCGACGCCGCGGTCCAGCGCCACACGCACCAGGCGCCGCCAGGCGGCGGCGGGGTCGAGCTCCCCGGCACGACCGGCGAGCGGTTCGGGCAGCCGCGAGGGGCGGCGGCCCAGGTGGATGTCGGCGGCGCAGAGGACCCTCACGGGTGCGCGACCCCCGGTGGCGCGGAGCCCGCTTCCGGGGCCCCGCCCCGCCTCGCTCCGCGCCGCACCGCGTGGGTCGGTCCTCGCGCCATCACCGGTGGATCACCGCGTCGGCCCCTGTGTCCATCCCTGCACGCATCCCTGCCTCCCATCATGCCTGCTCGCAGCCGGTCGGTGGCAAGGGGTCACGGCCGACGCCCAACCCGGGTGCGCTGCTGCCGCGTCGTGCCGGCAGCGACCGCGCGCCGACACGGGTGTCGGGCCACGGTCGCGCCGGACCCGGCCGTGTACGGTGAATCATGCGCGCCCGTCGCCTGCTGCTCGTGATCCCTGCCCTCGCGCTGCTGTTCCTCACGGCCTGCGTGCCGAGCGTCTACGACCACCCCTACCCGGTGCGGCCGGTGCAGCTCCCGCGCGACCAGGCCGCCCACCGGGCGCCCATCGAGTGGTGGTACTACACCGGCCATCTGGTCGATCCCCACGGGCGGCACTACGGCTTCGAGCTCACCTTCTTCAAGGCGTACCCGCCGCCCTCCATGAAGGCTTTCGGGCCGGTGCCGATGTCGGTCCTGATGGAGAAGGCGTTCGTCGGTCACTTCGCCGTGACCGACCTGTCGAAGAAGGTGTTCGCGAGCGCCCAGCGGTCCACGACCTGGGGGTACCAGGGCAGCGCCGCGGCGGACCGCTACGACGTGACGGTGGCCGATTGGTTCGCGCGGTCGGTCCCCGGCAGCAAGGACCAGCACATCCATGCCGAGGGCGACGGATACAGCATCGATCTGACCCTCGACCCCCAGAAGCCCGACGCGCTGCACGGCGAGCCGCCGGGCATCCAGTCGATGGGGCCGGGGGGGACCAGCTACTACGTGTCGAACACCCGCATGAAGGTGAGCGGAACGCTGGGGGTGGACTGCACCTTCTTCGGTTGCCGCGACCTGAAGGTCACCGGCCTCGCTTGGCACGACCACCAGTGGGGTGACTTCTCGATGACGGGCTACGCCGGCTGGGACTGGTACAGCCTCCAGTTCGACAACGACACGGAGCTGATGCTCTACCTCATCCGCTCCAAGGACGGTGGTTTCGATACGGCGGCCGGCAGCTTCGTCACGATGGACGGGCGGACCGTCCACCTCACCGCCAAGGACCTCCGTGTGACCCCCACAGGGGAGACCTGGACCAGCCCCGCTACGGGCGCGGTCTACCCCCTCGGGTGGCGGGTGCGGGTGCCCCGCTACGGGATCGACGTGACGGTCGAGCCGGTGGTGAAGGACCAGGAGATGAACACCCGCTCCACCACCGGGATCGTCTACTGGGAGGGCGACGTCAGGGTGCGCGGCTCCAGGTCGGGGGTCGGTTACGTGGAGCTCACCAACTACGACCGCTACCCCTACCGGGGCGGGCCGGGCGCTTCGGCCGGCAAGGCCCCTGCCTCGAAGCCCTGAGGCCGGCTGCCGTGAGACCGGCTGCCCTGGATCGGCGGCACGGGCTCGACAGCGGGGCGTCGCGCGCTACGATCCGTGCTCCGAGGCGGGTCCGCTCGGTCGCCTCGCCCCGCCCTCGGCCGCGGGCGGAGAGCCCTGCGGGGCGGTCCCGGCGGGCGCGCGGCGAGGCTGTCCCGCGCGCCGGCGCGGCGTGAGCGCCAGGGCGGCGAGGAGGAAGGCGCTCGCCAACCACAGGAGCCCCGCGTAGCCGGTGAGCGCGGCGACCAGTCCGCCCAGGAGCGAGCCGACGACGGCCGCGACGGCGCCCGAGGCGGCGTAGAGGCCCATCGCCTCGCCCTGCGGCAGGCTCGAGCTCTCCGCCGCAAGGTCCGACCCGGCCACGCCCAGTAGCGACCATGCCAGCACCACGAGCCCGAACCCGGCGATCGCCAGCCAGCCACGCATGGCGAGGTGCGTGAAGCCCACCAGCGCGAGGAAGACGAGCGCCACCAGGCGCACGCCGAGCCCCGCCCGGTACACGGCGTTGGCGCCGAGACGCTTCGCTCCGCTGCCGGCGGGGCCGTAGAGCGCCAGGCCCAGGGCGGCGGTCCCCGCGAAGGCCCAGGAGGCGGCACCGGTGTGCAGTCCGAAGACGTGCTCCATGATCAGCGGGTAGAAGGAGAACAGGGCCGCGCCGCCGAGGTTGCCGAGGAACCAGCCGCCCAGGAAGACCAGGAAGGGCGAGGGTCCCCCACGGGCCAGGCGCGGCAGCTTGGCCAGGCCGCGCAGCAGGTGGGGCAGGTGGACGTGGGTCATGAGCGTGCCGAGCACCAGGACGCCGTGGCTGCGGTGATGGTGGGCAGTCGCCGGGCGCGGGCCGCGCGTGGTGGCGGGCACGACCCGGACCATCGCCGTTCCCAGCACGGCGGCGAACGCGGCCAGGCCGAGGGCGAGGGAGGCCCGCGAGGCGCCGAAAGCGCCGGCCACCACGAGACCCACCACCTGGCCTCCGCCGTAGAAGGTCTGCAACCAGCCGAAGCGCGCGTCCCAGGTCTCGCGCGGGTGCCGCTCGGTGATGAACAGGTTGGCCACCGTGGCGGTGGCGGAAGCGGCCAGTCCGATGCCGAGGGCTACGGCGAGGAACCAGCCAAGGCCGTCGTGTAGGGGGAAGACGCCGATGCCGGCGGCCACGACCGCGAGCCCCAGGCCGTACATGGGCCGGTGCCCGCCGGTCCGGTCGGCGAGGGAGCCCCACAGGGGCGCGGCCAGCATGCCGAGGTTGAACGCCGCCATCACCAGGCCGGGCGCCGAAGGGCCGCCGCTCCGCGCCGCCAGGAGCGGAAGCACGATCGGGGCCACGCCGG
>JARRMM010000022.1:0-26100 GCA_037386005.1 Deinococcales bacterium
CTCTACGTGCTGGCCATGACCAGCGTCGGCGTCTACGGCATCTTCCTGGGCGGCTGGGCGTCCAACAGCAAGTACGCCCTGCTCGGCAGCCTGCGTTCCAGCGCACAGATCATCAGCTACGAGCTGGGCATGGGGTTGGCGGTGCTGTCGGTCATCATGATCGGGGGCACGCTCAACCTGCAGAAGCTCGTCGAGCTGAACGTGTGGTCGATCAGCCCTTGGCTGTGGCCCGGACTCGTCATCGCCATGCTCGCCTTCGTGGTGGCGGGGACCGCCGAGATCAACCGCGTCCCGTTCGACCTCCCCGAGGCGGAGCAGGAGCTGGTGGCCGGCTACCAGACCGAGTACACCTCGATCAAGTGGGCGCTCTACCAGATGGCCGAGTACGTCAACATGTTCACGGCCTCCGCCATGATCAGCACGCTCTTCCTGGGCGGCTGGCGGGCGCCCGGCTTCTTCAACGCGATCATCCCGGGCATGGCCAGCTGGCCGATCCTGTGGCTGGTCATCAAGATGGGCATCTTCATCTTCCTGTTCATCTGGCTGAAGGCGACCTTCATGCGCTTCCGCTACGACCAGCTCATGCGCTTCGGATGGCTCTACCTGTTCGAGATCGGGCTGTTCGCGGCGTTGCTCACCGGGGCGGTGATCGCCTTTGTGCTGTAACGCCAAGCGGATGCGCGCGTGGAGCGTGCACGACGACCCCGGCACCACGGGAGGTGCGTTCGAATGAGTGTTCTGGACATGGCCAAGGGGATGGGCGTCACGCTCGGGCACCTCTTCAAGCGCCCGGTGACCGTCCGCTACCCGGAGCAGCCGGCGCAGGTCAAGCCGCGGTTCCGCGGCCGCCATCACCTGCTGCGGCACCCCGACACCGGCCTGGAGAAGTGCATCGGTTGCAGCCTCTGTGCTGCCGCCTGCCCCGCCTACGCCATCTACGTGGAGGCGGCCGAGAACGACCCCGACAACCCCACCTCGGCGGGCGAGCGCTACGCCAAGATCTACGAGATCAACATGCTGCGCTGCATCTTCTGCGGCTTCTGCGAGGAAGCCTGCCCCACGGGTGCGGTCGTGCTCGGTCACGAGTTCGAGCTGGCCGACTACCGCTACCAGGACTTCGTGTACGGCAAGCAGGACATGCTCGTCGGCACCAAGGGCAGCAAGTGGCAGCGCCGCGAGGCGGAGAAGAAGGGCAAGGAGGTCCGTCTCGGCTTCGAGGCCGGACCCCGGCCGGAGCTCGAAGGCGTGGACTACTGACATGGTCGGGTTCATCATCCTGGCCGCCGTGATGCTGGCTGGCGCGCTCGGCGTCGTGACGCTGAAGCAGCCGGTGCACGCGGCCCTATCGCTGGTGCTCACGCTGCTCGCGCTGGCGGTGACCTACGTGACGTTGGAGGCGCACTTCCTCGCCGTCATCCAGGTCATCGTCTACGCCGGCGCCATCATGGTGCTCTTCCTGTTCGTGATCATGCTGCTCAACGTGCAGGGGCAGGAGCCGCCGCCCCACCTGGCTTGGATGCGGCCGCTCGCCTACCTGGCGGCCCTGCTGGCGGCGGCCGGCATCGCCATCACCGCCTTCGTGGACCGCACCCCGCTGCCGACCGCCGGTCAGGTGGCCGCTCTCCAGGGCGGCTCCGCCGAGCAGGTCGGCACGCTGCTGTTCAGCCACTACGTGCTCGCCTTCCAGCTCGTCGGCGTGCTGCTCCTCACCGGCATCGTGGGAGCGGTGAGCCTGGCGCAGCGAGGCAACCCCGCCGCACCCGAGGGGGCGCGGACGCGCGGCGGCGCCGAGAGCGCCGCTCCGGATCGGGAGCTCACCCATGGCTGAGTCCGCACGAGGGAGGGGTGCGTGATGGTTCCGACGCCCTACTACATCGCCCTCAGCGCGCTGCTGCTGACCATCGGTTCGGTCGGCGTGCTGACCCGACGGAGCGCCATCATGGTGTTCCTGTCGGTGGAGCTCATGCTCAACGCCGCCAACCTCGCCATCGTGGCGTTCGCCCGGCAGTGGAGCGCCCGTGGCGTCGAATCGGCGCTGTCGGGCCAGGCCGCGGTGTTCATCATCCTGGCCATCGCCGCCGCCGAGGTCGCGGTGGGCCTGGGGATCCTGGTCGCCATCTTCCGCAACCGGCTCAGCACGGATGTCGATGAGCTGTCCGAGGTGCGGCTATGACGCACGTCGTGGCCTGGGCGAGTCTGGCCCCGCTGCTGGCGTTGGCCGGATCGCTGATCAACGCCTTCTTCGGTCGCAACCTCAAGGAACCTGCCCCCGGCATCATCGCCAGCCTGGCGGTGGCCGGCGGTTTCGTACTGGCGGTCCTCGCCTTCTTCGGGCTGCAGGGTAGCGACGCCGGCACGCAGGTGACGTTCTGGCGCTACCTCACGGCCGGCAGCCTGCACCTCGACCTGGGCTTCATGATCGATCGGCTCAGCGTCACGATGATGCTCATCATCACCGGCGTGGGCCTGCTCATCCACATCTACTCGATCGGCTACATGCACGGCGACGACGGCAACAGCCGCTACTTCGCCGAGCTCAACCTGTTCATCGCGGCGATGCTGGTGCTGGTGATGGCCGACTCCTTCCCGCTGATGTTCATCGGCTGGGAGGGCGTGGGCGTGTGCTCCTACCTCCTCATCAGCTTCTGGTACCGCGACCGTGCCAACCCCGACGCCGGCCGCAAGGCCTTCATCGTCAACCGGGTGGGTGACGTCGGCTTCCTGCTCGCGATGTTCCTGACCTTCAAGGAGTTCGGCACGCTGAACATCGCGGCGGTCAACGCCGCCGCGCCCGGCATGCTCTACGGCTCCGGGGTGCTGACGCTCATCGGGCTGTTCTACCTGCTCGGGGCGACCGGCAAGTCGGCCCAGCTTCCCCTGCAGGTGTGGCTACCCGACGCCATGGCCGGCCCCACACCGGTGTCGGCGCTCATCCACGCCGCCACCATGGTCACGGCCGGCGTCTACCTGATCGCTCGCATCGGCGCCGTCTACGCCATGGCGCCCGGAGCGGCCGCGACGGTGGCCTGGATCGGCGCTCTGACGGCCTTCGTCGGCGCCTTCGCAGCGTTCGCGCAGACCGACATCAAGAAGATCCTCGCCTACTCGACGATCTCCCAGGTGGGCTACATGATCGCCGCGGTCGGTGCCGGCGCGTACTGGGTGGGCATCTTCCACGTCCTCACCCACGCCTTCTTCAAGGCGCTGCTGTTCCTCACGGCCGGCAGCGTGATCCACGCGCTGGGCGGGGAGCAGGACACGCGCAAGATGGGCGGGCTGGGGCGCCACATGAAGCTCACCGGCAACACCGCCCTCATCGCCACGCTGGCCATCTCCGGGGTACCGTTCCTGTCCGGCTTCTTCAGCAAGGACGCCATCCTCTCGAGCACGCTCAACAGCAGCTTGCTGGCCGGGAGCGGCGGCGACGCGCTCTACATCCTGCTGCTGATCACGGCCGGGATGACCGCCGCCTACATGTTCCGCTGGTACTACCGGGTGTTCGCCGGGGAGTCGCGCGTCGACAAGCACGCCGCCGAGCACCTCCACGAGTCGCCGCCGGTGATGACCTGGCCGCTCGGGATCCTCGCCATCGGGGCCGCCCTGGTGGGGTACCTGGGGCTGCCCGAGTTCGCCTTCCCCAACCTGATCCAGCGCTGGCTCGAGCCCGCCACCGCCACCGTCGACTTCAACCACCTGGCGGCGAGCACCGACTGGCTGCTCATCGGCCTCTCGATCGTGGTCGTCGCCATCGGCATCGGCGTCGGCTGGTGGATCTACCACGTCCGCAAGGGCGCTCCGGTAGCCGCGCTCAAGGAGTCCAACCTGGCGTCCGCGTCGCGTGGCGCCCTGGGCTTCGACGCCCTCTACCGCATCCTCTTCGTCGCCTCCGGTGAAGGCGTATCCGGCGGCGTCGCCACCCTGGACCGTGAGGTGGTCGACCGCGGCCTGGCCGGGACGGGCTCCGCCGTCGGCCTGCTCGGGCGGCTCGCCACGGCCGTCCAGAGCGGCTTCGCGCGGGCCTACGCCTTCGCGATGCTGCTGGGCGTGCTGACCCTGGTGGTCGTGGCCGCCCTGACGGGGGTGCTGCGATGATCAGCCTCTTCGTCATCCTGGTCCCCGTCGTCTTCGCCGCCGTACTGGGGCTCGCCGGCGGGCGCCGCCCCGCTGCCCTGGCCTTCGGCATGGCGAGCACCCTGATCACCTTCGTGCTGACCTGGTTCCTGCCGGGCAGCGCCGGCCTCAGCGCGCCCTGGATCCCGGGCTTCGGGGTGACCTTCACGCTCGAGCCCACCGGCGCGGGCGTCGTGCTGACGCTGATGGCCGCCCTCACCATGATCCCCACGGTGCTGATGGCCGCCCGCCGGGTCGAGCGCGGCCCGGGCGCCTGCGTGGCACTGCTGCTGCTGATGCAGGCGGGCCTCGCCGGCGTCTTCCTGGCGCGCGACCTGGTGGCGTTCTACGTCTTCTGGGAGATCACCCTGATCCCCAGCATGTTGCTGTTGGGTACCTTCGGGCGCGAGAAGCGCCGCGCCGCGGTGCTCAAGTACCTGGTCTACGCCATCGGTGGAAGCTTCCTGATGCTCATCAGCATCCTGGCGATCAAGCCGCTCTCCGGCGCTGCCAGCTACCGCTTCGCCGACCTGCTGGCGGCGACGCCGAACCTGCCGGGTGCCACCCAGGTGTGGCTCTTCGTCGGTCTGGCCATCGGCATGTCGGTGAAGCTGCCGCTGTGGCCGCTGCACTCCTGGCTGATCGACTTCAACGAGCAGAACCACCCCTCCGGCGCGGCCGACGTCGCCGGCACGCTGTACAAGGTCGGCGGCTTCGGGTTCTTCGCTTGGGCCATACCGCTGCTGCCGGTCGGGATGGAGCGGGTCGGCCCGGTGCTGCTCGTGCTGGCGGTGGTGACGGCGCTGTACGGCGCGCTCGCCGCGGCGGCGCAGACGCACATGAAGCGGCTGCTCGCCTACGCCTCGCTGTCGCACATGGGCATCGTGGGGGTGGGGATCTTCGGCCTCCACCTGGCGGGGCTCAACGGCGCCATCTTCCTGCTGGCGGCGCAGATGCTCTCCACCGGTGCGATGTTCCTGATCTCCGGGATGCTCTTCGAGCGCCGGCACAGCTTCGACCTCGACCGCTACGGCGGCCTGGCGGCCAGCGCTCCGGCGCTCGCCGCGCTCAGCCTGTTCGTGCTGTTCACCTTCATCGGCGTGCCCGGCCTCGCCAACTTCCCCGGCGAGTTCCTGAGCTTGCTGGGTGCCTACCAGCACCATCCGTGGCTCGCCGCGGCCGCCACCCTGTCGGTCATCGCGGCGGGCGTATACGGAGTGAACTTCTACCAGCGGCTCTACCAGGGCGAGCAGCACGAGGCCACCCACGAGATCGGCGCCATCGAGACGTTCGCGCTCATCCCGCTGATCGCCGGCATCCTGTGGCTGGGCCTGGTGCCCGCCACCCAGCTCAACAAGATCCAGCAGCAGTCCCAGTTGATCACCACGCCGACCACCGCCCAGGCACCGGCCCCGCCGGTGCCCTTGACCGCTGCGGTCGACGGCGCGAACGCCACGGCCGTGGAGGCGCTTGGAGGTAGCCGGTGAGCTTCCCGCCCGTCATCGACATCCACTGGGCGAACTTCGCCCCGGAGCTGGCGCTGCTCATCACCGCCGCCATCACCACCCTGTTCGCGCTCTTCCAGCGTGACGGCCGCAGCAGCGCCTGGCTGGCGCTGGTCGGCGCGGTGGTCGCCGGGGCGCTCAACGTCAACCTGTTCGTGTTGCACCGGACCAGCGGTCCGGGCTCGAGCTTCGGGCTGCGCTTCCTGGCCGACACGCCCGGGCTGGCGTTCAACTTCGTGATCCTGCTGGGCACTGCGCTCGCGGTGCTGATCAGCTACGACTACCTGCGTCGCAGCGACCTCGATCAACCCGAGTACTACCCGCTGATCCTGTACTCCGCCACCGGCGCCATGATCATGGCCGGTGCCGGCGACCTGATCACCTTGCTGCTCGGGCTCGAGATCATGTCGCTGCCCGTGTACGTGCTGTCGGCATGGCGGCAGGGTGCCCGCCAGTCGGAGGAAGCCGGCATGAAGTACTTCCTCCTCGGCGCCTTCGGCTCGGCCATCCTGGTCTACGGCGCGGCACTGACCTACGGCGCCACCGGCAGCTTCGTGTACGCCGACATCGTCGCGGCGCTCAGCGCCTCCGGCTTCGGCGCGCCGCTGCTGGCCACGCTGGGCGGCGCCCTGGTGCTGTCCGGGCTGGGGTTCAAGGCCGCCATCGCGCCCTTCCACCAGTGGGCGCCCGACGTCTACACCGGCGCGCCGACCTCGGTCACCACCTTCATGAGCGTGGTCGTCAAGACCGCCGCCTTCGCCGCCCTGATCCGCATCGCGGCCACCGTCTACCCGAACCTGGAGCCCTGGCTCATGACGACGCTGGCGGTGCTGGTCGGCCTCACCCTGGTGGTGGGCAACCTGGCGGCGCTGCTCCAGACCGGTGTCAAGCGCATGCTCGCCTACTCGGCGGTGGCGCACGCCGGCTACCTGGGTCTGGCCGTCCTGGCGGGGCCCGCGGGCCTGCGGGCCGTCGCCTGGTACCTCGCCGCCTACACCCTCATGAACGTGGGTGCCTTCGCGGTGCTGATGCAGGTGAGCGACTCCAACGACCGCGGCGACGATCTCGAGCGCTTCGCCGGCCTCGGGCGCCGCCGCCCGGCGCTCGCCTTCGCCATGACGCTGTTCATGCTCAGCCTCGGCGGGATCCCGCCGTTGGCGGGCTTCATGGGCAAGATCCTGGTCTTCCAGGCGGCGATCTCGGCCGGCTAGGAGCCGGAGTACGAGCCGCCCCAGCACCGCAGCTCGATGGCCGCCTTCGCCATCGGTCTGGCGGCGGTCGGGACGGTGCTGCTCGGCTTGTTCCCGGGCTGGTGGTACAACCTGGTGAACACCAGCCAGCAGTTCCTGGCCAAGATGTAGTCGCATCCGTCTCCGGTCTTCGCCGGCGCCGCGTCCCACCCCGGGCGCGGCGCCGCGTCGTAAGAGGTTCGTCAGACGCCCTCCGCTAGGCTGGATCCGTGCCCGGCCAGCCTGCCAACCTCGCATCCGAACCGCTCGTTCACGCCGTGTGGAGGGGGTGACGGATGGACGCCCGACCCGAGCGGGGGGATAGGAAATTCCTCCCTGAACGGCGCTCTGGGGCATCCTATGATGCCACCAGCGTGGATTTGTCGAGCCTCAAGATCCTGCTGGTCGACGACGAAGAGACCATCCTGGTGATCCTCAAGGGGATTCTCCAGCGGGCCGGCTACACGCAGGTGTCCACCCTCGACGACCCGCGCCGCGTGCTCGAGCGCTTCCTGGAGGACCGCCCCGACCTGCTCGTCCTCGACCATCACATGCCGAACAAGGACGGCCTGGAGGTCATCGAGGAGCTGCGCCCCTACCTGCCCGACTACTACCCGATCCTGATGCTCACCGGCGACGAGCGCGCCGAGCTCAAGGAGACGGCGCTCTCCAGCGGGGCCAAGGACTTCCTCATCAAGCCCATCAACCCGGTCGAGGTGCGGCTGCGCATCCGCAACCTGCTCGAGGCGCGCTACTTCCACCAGCAGCTCCAGCACAACAACGAGCGCCTGGAGGCGATGGTCCGGCAGCGTACCCGGGAGCTCGAGGACGCCCACGTGGAGATGCTCATCCGCCTCGCCAAGGCCGCCGAGTATCGCGACGACGACACCGGCGAGCACACCTGGCGGGTGGCCCGTACCTGCGCACTGCTGGGGCAGGAGCTAGGGCTCGGCGCCGAGGCCGTCGACCTGGTGCTGCGCGCCGCCCGGCTCCACGACGTCGGCAAGATCGCCATCCCCGACGGCATCCTGCTGAAACCGGGGGCGCTCACCGAAGCCGAGTTCGAGGTCGTCAAGGGCCACGCCCGCGCCGGGGCCGAGCTGCTCTCCGGCGGCCGCTCGCCGCTGATGAAGCTGGCCGAGACCATCGCCCTGACGCACCACGAGCGCTGGGACGGGACCGGCTACCCGCTGGGCCTGGCGGGCGATTCCATCCCCATCGAGTCGCGGCTGCTGGCCGTGGCCGATACCTTCGACGCGCTCACCCACGACCGCATCCACCGCAAGGCGGTATCGCCCGAGCGCGCGGTCGCCGAGATCCGGTCGCAGAGCGGGAAGCAGTTCGATCCACGCGTGGTGGACGCGTTCCTGCTGCTCTACGAGCGCGGCGAGCTCATCACCGACCAACCCGTGTCCGTCCGCTGAACGGCGGTCACCTCCGGGGCGGCGCCACGAGTGGACGTCGGCTCGACGCGTGGGCGCTAGAGTGGGCGGCATGAGCGCCTACCTGCAACGGATCCTCGACACGCTCGGGGAGCACGACCCCATCGAGGTGCTGCAGGCCACGCCCCACCGGCTGGTGGCCTTGCTGGAGGAGATGACAGCCGAGGATCTCGAGCGCACCTACGCACCGGGCAAGTGGGACGCCCGGCACCTCTTCGCCCACCTGGCCGACGTCGAGCTCGGCGTCGGGTTCCGGTTGCGCCAGACGTTGAGCGAGCCGGGCATCGAGCTGCAGGGGTTCGACCAGGACCGCTGGGCGCGGCGTTACGCGCGGCTCGATCCCGCGCTGGCCGTGGAGGCGTTCCGTGGCCTGCGCGCCTGGAACCTGTCGCTGCTGGCGACGCTGACGCTGGAGGACTGGCTCGCCGAGGGGTACCACCCCGAGCGCGGTTTCGAGAGCGTCGACCTGATGGTGCGCTTCCTGGCCGGGCACGACATCAACCACCTGGCCCAGCTCGAGAGCATCCTGGCGCTGTAGCGGGCCGAGCCGGGGCGCGTGCGATACGCCGCACCGGCCCTCGCGAGCGTGTTGACGCCTGCCGCTCCGCAGCGATCGCGAACGTCCGTCCCCGCTGATCGAAGCCGTCGCGGCGGCGCCCGCGGGGCCGTGATAGGATTGCGCCGTCATGTCGATCGAACGAACCTTTGCCATGGTCAAGCCCGACGGCGTCCGTCGTGGGCTGGTCGGCGATGTCGTGAAGCGCCTCGAGTCGAAGGGCTTCCGTATCGTCGGGATGAAGCTGATGCAGATCTCGCGCGAGCTGGCCGAGCGTCACTACGGCGAGCACGAAGGCAAGCCCTTCTACGAGGGCCTGGTCTCGTTCATCACCAGCGGCCCGGTGGTCGCCATGGTGGTGGAAGGCGAGAACGCCATCGCCGAGTGGCGCAAGATGATGGGCACCACCAACCCCGCCGACGCCGCGCCCGGGACCGTCCGGGGCGACCTGGCCCAGACCATCGATGAGAACATCGTCCACGGGTCCGATGCGCCCGCGACCGCGGAGCGCGAGATCCAGATCTTCTTCGAGCGGAGCGAACTGCTGCCGTAACGAGGCAGACAGCGGGCAGCGAGCCGGTGGCGCCGCGCCGTTGCCCGGACAGGTGGCGCCCAGCGAGGTGAGGCATGCCCGGACTCTCACAGCGGATCAAGCAGCTCAAGGCTTCCTCGACCATCGCCTTCAACACACGCGCGGCCGAGCTGCGGCGGCAGGGCATCGACGTCATCGCCATGACGGCGGGCGAGCCCGACTTCCAGCCCCCTGAGCACGTTCTGGAGGCGGCCCGCGAGGCGATCCGCCTGGGCCTGACCAAGTACACGCCGTCCGAGGGCACGCTCGAGCTGCGCCAGGCGGTGTGCGAGAAGTTCTCGCGCGAGAACGGGCTGAGCTACCAGCCCGACCAGGTGATCGTCTCCACCGGCGGCAAGCAGGTGCTCTACAACGCCTTCCAGGCGGTGCTCGAGCCGGGCGACGAGGTGGTGCTGATGGCGCCCACCTGGGTCAGCTACCCGCCGCAGATCGAGCTGGCCGGCGGCGTTCCGGTGCCGGTGCACACCCGCCCCGAGGACGGCTTCGTGCCGTCCATCGACGCCATCCGCGCCGCCATCACGGAGCGCACCAGGGTCGTGCTGATCAACTCGCCGTCGAACCCCACCGGGGCGGTGTACCCCGCGCGGCTCATCCGCGACATCGTGGCGCTGGCCGAGGAGCACGACCTGTGGGTGTTCAGCGACGAGCTCTACGAGCACCTCATCTACGAGGGGACCTTCACGCCGGCCGGCCGCTTCGCGCCGGACCGCACGCTGGTGGTCCACGGCGCCAGCAAGGGCTACGCCCTCACCGGCTGGCGCATCGGCTTCGGTGCGGGCCCGCGCGAGCTGATCAAGGGCATGAACCGGCTGCAGAGCCAGGTCACCAGCGGAGCCAACGCGCTAGCGCAGCATGCCACCACCGCCGCGCTGAACGAGGTGGAGAAGACGCGCGCGTTCATCGAGATGACGCGGGCCGCGTACCGGGAGCGCCGCGACGTGCTGGTCGAGGGCCTCAACCGACTGGGCCTCGCCACCCCCAAACCGCAGGGCGCGTTCTACGTGATGGTCGACCTCACGCCCATCGATCGCGACGAGGGCAAGGCGGCGTTGCGGCTGCTCGAGGAGGCGCGCGTGGCGGCCGTGCCGGGCACCGACTTCCTCGCGCCGGGCCAGGCGCGCTTCAGCTACGCCACCAGTCTCGACAACGTGCAGGAGGCGCTCCGGCGGATCGAGACGTTCCTGGGGTAGGGGACGGGCTCGCTCAGCTCGCGCGGTCCAGCGGCCGGAACTCGAGCGGCGCCTCGCCGTAGGCGCGGCGCTCCAGGCTCCGCAGCGCCGAGCGCAGACCCTCCTCCAGCACCGGGTGGTAGACCGGCATCGTCAGGATGTAGGCGACCGACAGCTGGCGCTCGATGGCGAGCGCCAGCAGGTGCGCCAGGTGCTCGCCGTGGGGCGCCACGATCTCGGCGCCCAGCAGGCGGCCGCTGCCCGGCTCGGCGTAGACCTTCAGCTTGCCGTGGGCGCTGCGCATCGCGATGGCGCGGCCCTGACGCGTGAAGTCGTGGCTCGCGCTCAGCGCGTCCTCCGGCAACGAGGCATACGGGAGGCCGACCATCGCGATCTCGGGGTCGGTGAAGGCGATCGACAGCGGCGTCCGGCGCTGGAAGCGGGTCGGTCCGTGCACGGCGTTCCAGGCCGCGATGAACCCCTCGTCGGAGGCCTCGTGCATGACGACCCGATCGGCGTCGACGTCGCCGGCGATGTAGATCGGCAGGTCGCCGATCTGCATGGTGTGCGGGTCGAACGGCGGCAGCCCGCGCTCGTTCAGGGGCAGTCCCAGCTGCTCCAGCCCCAGCCCGGTCACGTTCGGGGCGCGGCCGAGAGCGACCAGTGCGGCGTCGACGGTCGCCTCGGCGTCACCGGCGACGACGTGCAGCGCGTCCTCGCCGAAGGGCTCGATCTCGACCCCGTGGCCGAGGTGCACGGCGAACTCCGACGCGAAGCGCTCTACGGCCTGGGCTCGCAACTCGGGATCGGTGAGGCCGGCGACGGAGTCGCGCAGCTCGAAGCCGGTGACCTCGAGGCCGAGCCGTGCCAGCGCCTGACCGAGCTCCAACCCGATGGCGCCCAGCCCCACGACCGCGATCCGGCGCGGGAGGTCGGGCTGTTCGAAGAGGGTGTCGGAGGTGAGGATGCGATCGCCGAAGGCGCGCCACGGCGCCGGCACGATGGGCGTGGATCCGGTCGCCACCACCACCGCGTCGGCATGGACACGCTCCTCGCCGCCGTCCGGACGCGTGACGAGCAGCTCGTCCGGCGCCACGAAGCTGGCGCGGCCGGGGAGGTTGCGGTCGCCGACCCGGTCGGTGGGCTTGAGGTTGGGAGCGACCCGTGCATCGCGGTAGTCGCGGACCCACGCCAGCGCGGCCGCCACGTCCATGGTGAGGCCGCCTGCCCCACGGATGCCGATGGCATCGAAGGTGTGACGCCGGTGGAAGTCGTTGGCGATGTGGATGAGCGCCTTGGAGGGCATGCACCCGACGCGGGCGCAGGTGGTCCCGTAGGGGCCGTCGTTGACGATGACGAAGTCGTCGGTGTGCTTGCGGACCACCCCGAGCGCCGTGAGGCCGGCGGTACCCGCACCGAGGATGGCGACGTTGACCTTGCGCACGACGGGCCTCCCAAATCCCACTCGTGCGTAGTCTTGCACACCCACGGGGCGCGCCCGGTCGTTGTCATCGCACGGAGACGCGCATCGGCGACGATACACTCGTGCGGTGAGCCGCGCGCCCGCCCGCTACGATCGCGCCATCCTGGCGCTGGCGCTGCCTGCGCTCGGCGCGCTGGCGGCGGACCCGCTGGTGTCGCTGGTCGACACCGCCTTCGTGGGGCGGCTCGGAGCCACGCCGCTGGCCGCACTGGGCGTGAACACCTCGCTGTTCTCGCTGGCGTTCGTGGCCTTCAACTTCCTGGCGTACGGCACCACGCCGATGGTAGGGCGCGCCCTGGGGCGCGGTGACCGTCAAGGGGCGGGCCGGGTGGTGGTGCAGGCGCTCACGTTGGCGGTGGTGGCCGGCGTGGCGGCGCTGGTGCTGCTGCAGCTGGCGGCCGTGCCGCTCTTGCGCGCCATGGGCGCCGACGGGGCCCTGCTGGCGCCGGCGCTGACCTACCTGCGCATCCGTGCGCTGGCCGGTCCGGCGCTGCTGCTCATCGAGGCGAGCAATGGCGCCTTCCGCGGCTTCCTCGACACCCGCACGCCGCTGATCGTCACCGTCGGCCTCAACCTGGTGAACCTGGTGCTCGACCCGCTCTTCATCTTCGGCTTCGGCTGGGGGCTGGCGGGCGCTGCGCTGGCCACCGCCATCGCGCAGTGGCTGGGCGCCGCCGGCTTCCTGCTGGCGCTGTTCACGCGCCGGGGCACGGCCATCCACCTGCCGGTCGCGCTGCCGCGCCCACGCGAGCTGGTGCCGTTCCTGCGCGTCGGCGGCGAGATGTTGCTCCGCACGGGCTCGCTGGTCGGCACCCAGGCGCTGGCGACCGCGGTCGCCGCCCGCGTCGGGGTGGCCCAGGTGGCCGCGCACCAGGTGGCCGCCCAGTTGTGGCTGTTCCTGGCCCTCACCATCGACGCCCTGGCCGTGGCGGGGCAGGGGCTGGTCGCCACCTACCGCGGCGGCGACCGGCCCGGCGACGCCCGGGCGGTGTCCGATCGCCTGCTGCTGCTGGGGCTGGCGGTGGGCGTGGTACTGGGCCTCGGTTTCTGGGCGCTCGGGCCCTGGCTGCCCCGGCTGTTCACCTCCGACGGCACCGTGCTGGCCACCGTGCACCGGATCTACCCGTTCGTGGTGGCGATGCAGCCCCTCAACGGGCTGGTGTTCGTGTGGGACGGGATCTTCATGGGAGCCGAGGCGTTCGGCTTCCTGGCGCGCGCCATGCTGGTCTCGGCCGCGGCGGCGGTCGTGGTGCTGCTGCTGGTGGTGCCGATGGGCTGGGGGCTCACGGGCGTGTGGTGGGGGCTCGTGACCCTCATCGTGGTGCGCGCGCTGACGCAGGGGTGGAAGTACTGGGGGAGCCGGCCGCTGCTGCCGCGCGAGGCGTGAGACCGGGGAAGGACACGGGGACGCTCGCGCCCGCTACCGTGCGCGCGGCGATAGACTCGGACGTTGCAGCACTCCAGACCACGGGAGGTCGCCATGCCCCTCCGAGATCCGCACTTCACGACCATCATCGAGCCGTTCCGCATCAAGGCGGTCGAGCCGATCCGCTTCACCACGCGCGCCGAACGCGACGCCGCGCTGAAGGCCGCCGGCTACAACCTGTTCAAGTTGCGCGCCGAGGACGTCCTCATCGACCTGCTGACCGACTCCGGCACCGGCGCCATGTCGAGCGAGCAGTGGGCGGGGATGATGCGCGGCGACGAGAGTTACGCCGGCGCGCGCTCCTTCTACCGCTTCGAGGCGGCGGTGCGCGAGATCACCGGCTTCGCGCACATCCTGCCGACGCACCAGGGCCGCGCCGCCGAGCGCATCCTGGCGGGCGTGGCGCTGAAGCCCGGCGACATCGTGCCCAACAACACCCACTTCGATACCACCCGCGCCAACGTGGAGAACGCGGGCGCCACCGCGCTCGACCTGCCGATCCCGGAGGGGCTCGAGCCCGAGACCCGCCACCCCTTCAAGGGCAACATCGACACCGAGCGGCTCGAACAGGTGCTCACCGAGAACCCCGGCAAGGTGCCGCTGGCGATGGTCACCGTCACCAACAACTCGGGGGGTGGCCAGCCCGTGAGCATGGCGAACCTGCGCGAGGCCAGCCGCATCTGCCGCGAGCACGGTGTGCCGCTCTTCCTCGACTGCTGCCGCTTCGCGGAGAACGCCTACTTCATCAAGCTGCGCGAGGAGGGGTACCAGGACAAGACCCCGCTCGAGATCGCCCAGGAGATGTTCAGCTATGCCGACGGCGCCACCATGAGCGCCAAGAAGGACGGGATGGCCAACATCGGCGGCTTCCTGGCCATGAACGACGGCGCCCTGGCCGAGCAGGCCCGCAACCTGCTCATCCTGAGCGAGGGGTTCCCCACCTACGGCGGCCTCGCGGGCTACGACCTGGAGGCGCTCGCGGTCGGGCTCCACGAGGCGCTGCAGGAACCCTACCTGCGCTACCGCTTGCGCAGCATCGCCTACCTGGGCGAGCGCCTCACGGCGATGGGGGTACCCATCGTGCAGCCGCCGGGTGGCCACGCGGTCTACATCGACGCTCGCGCCATGCTGCCGCAGGTGCCGCAGAGCGAGTTCCCGGCCTGGGCGCTGTCGCTGGTGCTGTACCTGGAGGGCGGTGTGCGCTCGGTGGAGATCGGCTCGGTGATGTTCGGCCGGCAGCCCGACGGCAGCGAGAAGCCCGCCCCCATGGAGCTGGTGCGGCTGGCGTTCCCGCGGCGCACCTACACCCAGAGCCACGTCGACTACCTGATCGAGGTGCTGGCCTACGTCAACGAACGCAAGGACCGCATCCGCGGGGTGCGGCTGGCGGACGCGCCGCCGGTGCTGCGGCACTTCAGCGCGCGGCTCGAGCCGGCGCACGGGGTGCTGGTGGCGTGAGCGCGGGGCGCGTGCCGGACGCGTACCTGGCGCGCATCCGGCACGCCTTCCCGGAGCGGTCGCGGGCGCGCTTCGAGCTCATCGACGAGGGCGCCGTCAACGACGTGGTGATCGTCGACGGGGAGCTGGTCTGCCGCTTCCCGAAGCGGGACGTTCCCGAGGAGGGGCTCGAGCGCGAAGGGCGCGCACTGGCGCTGGTGGCGCGGCACGTGCGGGCGCCGGTCCCGCGCTACGAGGTGGTCGACTCCGGCTTCGCCGCCTACCAGCGGCTCGCCGGCGGATCCCTGACCCGCGACCGGCTGCGGGCGCTCGCGCCAGCCGATCGGGCGGCCGTGCTCCGGGATCTGGTGACCTTCCTCGCCGAGCTGCACGCGGTGCCGGCGGAGGAGGCGGAGACGGTGGGCGTGGGTGCATCCCCGACCGTGCGGGACCGCCCGTGGTGGCTGGCCTTCCTCGAACGCGTCCGGGAGCGGGTCGCGCCGTACCTCGTCGCCCATCAGCGCGACTGGCTGGAGCGCTGGTTCGAGCCCGTGCTCTCGGGCGAGCTGCTGTTCGATGACGCGCCTCGACTGGTCCACGGCGACCTGGCGCCCGACCACCTGCTCGTCGAGGCGTCGGCACCTCGCCTGAGCGGCGTGCTCGACTTCGGCACCGCCGGGCTCGGTGACCCTGCGGTCGATCTGGCGGCGCTGCTCTACCACTACGGCGAGTCGCTGGTGGCGCCGGTCCTGGTGGACGCGCCCGACCTCACTGCGTGTCTGCCCCGGGCGCGCTTCTGGGCCGGCACGCTGGAGCTGCAGTGGGCGCTGGCCGCGCTGGAGCGTGGCGACCGCGGGCTGGGGGTCGCGCACATCGGCTCTGCGCGCGACCTGGGGCATCCATCGGCACGCGGGTAGGCGTGCACACGGGAGGTCGGTGGCCGGGGGCCGCCGCCCGGCTCAGTACAGCCACGGGATGAGCCGCGCCGTGCGAGCGGCCCACTCCCGGTAGGCGTCGCCGTAGCGCTGCTCGAGGTAGGCCGACAGCTGGGGGATGTTCACGAACACGAAGCCGGCGATCTCCGCCGCCACGATCAGGATCGACCAGGGAGAGCGGCTGGCGAGCGCCCAGCCGACGCCCCAGAGGACGTCGCCGAGGTAGTTGGGGTGGCGTACCAGCGCGAAGGGGCCGCGGGTGTAGAGCTTGCCGCGGTTCCCGGGGCGCGCCTTGAAGCGCAGCCTGGCCCACTCCGAGCCGGTGTTGAGGGCGCCGCCGCCCAGGAAGAGGACCGCGGCGAGAACGTCGAGGGGGCCGAGGGGGCGGCTCGAGCCCACGCCCAGCAGGGCGAAGCCGAGCTGGTAGAGCGCCACCCCGAAGCCGACGGCGGCCATCTCGTTCCAGCGGAAGCGCCGCTTCAGCAGGATCAGGGCGGTGCCGCTCATCCGCAACCACAGGATGACGCCGAAGGCGAGCAGCAGCGCGCGCCGGCTGGGGTCGCCGGGCGTCCAGGTGACGCCGAGCAGGTGGCTCACCGCGGCGGTGCCGGAGCCGACCAGGAACCAGCCGGCCAGCGCGGTGACGAGCGCGTGCACCAGCACCATCGTGCGGCGGGGCCAGCGGGAGACCTCGTCCTGTCCGTACACGTCGTGCCCCTCCCGGTTCCGGCGTTCAGCGCATACGCGCGAGCGTCGATCTACTGTACGTCGGGTCGAGCCCGGCCCACGCGGAAGGTGTCGGTGGAGCGCCCCAGGCGTTCGAGCACGACGTCGGTGATGTCGAGGCGGGCCGCCTCCGCGAGATCCCCGGCGAAGCCGGCTCGGACGAGCGTGCGGCCGTGACGGCTCGAGGCCAGCAGGGTCTCCAGGTCGCCGCGGGCTGCTTCCCGCGCCAGCAGGGCCGCGTCGTCGAGAGCGGCATCGGGCCGTGCCGTCTGCAACGCGGCGACGATCCGGCCCGCTGCGACGACGTCATCGAGTGAGAGGGCGCCCTCGGTGCCGGCGCACACGAGGAGCACGTGATCGGAGGCGAGGGCGAGCGTGCGCTGGGCCACGGCGTGTGCGTTGCGCAGGCTACCCAGCAGCACGTGCCGAGCGCCGGCACAGGCTTCCACCGCGCTGGAGCCGTTGGTGGTGCACAGCACGGCGGCGCGCCCCTGCACGGCGACCCCCGTGTACTCCAGCGGGGAGTTGCCGCCGTCGAAGCCTGGCAGCGGGCGCGCGTCGCGCTCGCCGAGCAGGAGCGCGCCGTCGGACCGGGCCCGTTCGCGGGCGCGCTCGACGTCGGCGACGACGCTCAGTCGAGCGAGGCCGAGCTCGGCGAGCACGGTGGCGGTGGTGGTCATGCGGAGAACGTCCACAACGATGGCCACGTCGTTCTCGTGGAGGGCGGCCGGCGGGAGGAGATCGAGTGAGACCCTCATGTGCAGCCGGCGCCGGGTACCTCGGGCGGGTCGTGGCGGAAGGCAAGCATGGTCGTCCCAGCCTTGCACGTCGCACGTCGTCGCGGGGCCGGCTGCGGGTCGCATGACGTCTCCAGCGCGCCGGCTTGGCGAAGGAGCCGGCGGTACTCCGGCCACGTTCTCACGCCGCTCCCTCTAGACTGGGGTATGCGCGAAGGGATCGTCGCGTGCCTCTCTTGTGGGGCCAAGAACCGGCTGAAGGCGCCCCCGCCCGGCACCATGCCGACGTGCGGACGCTGTGGTGAGGCGTTGCCGTGGCTGATCACCGGCACCGATGACAGCTTCGAGCGCGAGGTCGATGCGCCGATCGCCGTGCTGGTCGACATGTGGGCGCCCTGGTGCGGGCCGTGCCGCATGGTGGCCCCGGTGCTCGAGGAGCTCTCGCGGGAGCTGGCCGGCCGCTTGAAGGTCGTGAAGCTGAACGTCGATGAGAACCCCGTCACCGCCAGCCGCTACGGGGTGCAGAGCATCCCCACCCTGCTGCTGTTCAAGCGTGGGGCGCTGGTCGACCAGGTGGTCGGCGCGATGCCGAAGGGTCCGCTGCGCCAGCGGCTGGAGCCCCATCTGGCGGCCGAGCGCGTCGCATAGGCCGCGGCCGGGGTGGTAGCGGCACGGACCGCTCCGACGGCCCCGGTGCAGAGGAAGGAGGCATGGACCGTGAAGGGCTCGGTCTTGGAGGAGCTACGGAACGACATCCTCGGAGAGGATGCCTGCGTCCGCACGCCGTTCGGGGAGCGGCGGGTGACCTATGCGGATCACATCGCCTCGGGGAGGCCGCTGGCGTCGGTGGAGGAGCGCCTGCAACGGAGCGTGCTGCCACTCTACGCCAACACCCACACCGAGGACAGCGCGACCGGCGCCCACACCACGCACCTGATGCACGAGGCGACGGAGTACATCAAGGCGCGCCTCGGGGCCGACGAGCGCTACCGGCTGGTCTTCGCCGGCAGCGGTACCACCGGCGCCATCAAGCGCATGCAGGAGATCCTGGGGCTGGCGGTACCGTCGAGCCTGCGCGACCGTGTGCTGGCCGTCCTGGCTCCCGACGAGCGGCCCGTGGTCTTCGTGGGGCCCTACGAGCACCACTCGAACGAGCTCTCCTGGCGGGAGTCGCTGGCGGAGGTCGTGACCATCCCGCTCGACGGGCGCGGCACGATCGACCTGGACGCCCTGCGACGCGCCCTCGAGGACGCCCGCTTCGAGGGCCGCCCCAAGATCGGCTCGTTCTCGGCCGCCAGCAACGTCACCGGCATCGTCACCGACGTGCGGGCGGTGGCTCGGCTGCTGCACGAGCACGGAGCCGCCGCGTTCTTCGACTTCGCCGCCAGCGCCCCGTATGTGGCGATCGACGTGCGCCCTGGTCAGCCCGACGGGATCGACGCGCTCTTCCTGAGCCCGCACAAGTTCCTCGGCGGCCCGGGCTCGCCCGGCCTCCTGCTGTTCGATCAGATGCTGTACGACCAGCCCGCACCCACGACCGCCGGGGGCGGCACCGTCAGCTACGTCAGCCACGGAGGCCACTGGTTCGTCGAGGACATCGAGGCGCGCGAGGACGCCGGCACGCCGGCCATCCTGCAGAAGCTCAGGGCGGCGATGGCCTTCGAGGTCAAGGAGCGCATCGGCGTGGAACGCATCGAGGAGCGCGAGCGCGCCTTCATCACCGAGGCGATCGCGCGCCTGCGCGACCACCCCAACCTGCAACTCCTCGGCAACCTCGAGGTGCCACGGCTCGCCGTGCTCAGCTTCGAGGTGCGCTCCGGCGACCGGATCCTCCACCCCCGCTTCGTGACGCGTTTGCTCAACGACCTCTTCGGCATCCAGGGTCGTGCCGGCTGTTCCTGTGCCGGGCCGTACGGCCACGACCTCCTCGGCATCGACGCCGAGCGCTCGCGCGCCTACCATGAGGCCATCGAGGCCGGCTTCGAGGGCGTGCGGCCCGGTTGGAGCCGCATCAGCTTCCACTACGGCATCTCCGAGGAGGCCTTCCGGTTCCTGCTCGAGGCAGTGACGTTCGTGGCGGAGTACGGCGACCGATTCGTGCCGCTCTACCGCTTCGACTGGCGCACCGGCGCGTGGACGCACGAGGCCGACGAGGCGCTGCCGTGCGGCTTCGACAGCGCGAGCTGGCCCGCAGTGCCGCGCTCCGAGGCGCCGTTTGTCGAGGACTACCGCCGCTACCTGGAGGAGGCGCGCAGGCTCGCCGAGGGGCTGCAACCGCCGGCCCGCCCCGGCTCCGCGCCGAAGGGGCTGGACCCGTCGCTCGTGACCTTCCTGACCAGCTAACGGAGCGCAACCGCTAGCATGGCCTATGGAGACGCGTGACGACGTGACCATCGCGCGCCCGGCGGAGGAGGGCCCGCACCAGGGTGCCTCCCGGCGTGTGGCCAACCCCAACCTCATCTACAACAACCCGGAGAAGTGGCGGATCGGGCGGGAGGTGCTCGAGCGCTACACCGGCACCGCCCCCGAGCAGTTCCAGAAGCAGATCCTGCTCACCAACTTCGAGTACTACATGGAGCGCTTCTCGGTTCTGTGCAGCGATGCCGAGACGACGCGGGGCTCGGCCATGACCGTGAAGCACAGCCCGAGCATGGGTGTGTCGCTGGTCAACTTCTCGGTGGGTTCGCCGGTGGCGGCGCTCATCATCGAGGTGCTGGCGACGGCCGAGCCCAAGGCCACGCTCTTCCTGGGCATGGCGGGCGGTCTGCACCGCTCGCTCGAGGTCGGCGACTTCATCCTGCCCACGGCGGCCATCCGCGACGAGGGCGCCTCGCGCCACTTCATGCCGCCCCAGGTGCCGGCCCTGCCGACCTTCAAGGTGCAGAAGTTCGTCTCGCAGATCGTCGTCGAGCGCGGCCTCGACTACCGCACCGGGGTGGTGCACAGCACCGACTACCGCTTCTGGGAGTTCGACGAGCGCTTCAAGCAGCAGCTCTACGAGGAGCGGGCGCTGGCCATCGACATGGAGACCGCCACGCTCTTCTCGGTCGGCTTCGCGAGCAAGGTCCCCATCGGCGCGCTCTTGCTCGTCTCGGACCTGCCGCTGAAGCGCGGCGGCATCAAGACCCGCGACTCGGCGCGCGCCGTGTTCCGCGAGTTCACCGACCTGCACATCGAGGTCGGCATCGAGGCGATGAGCCAGATCGCGGAGCGGGGGGAGCACATCCGGCACTACCGCTGGTGAGCGGGCGATGATTCTTCGGCAGGTGGACAGGGCGTGGTGAATCGCCTTGTTGCTGCTGGTTGGGTCGGGTATCCCGTGCGAGCTGCGTGTCCTTCGGGTCGGCTGCGGCGCTGATCGCAGTCTCTAGCAAGCCCAGGATGCTTCTACATTTGTCGACCCCTCGGGCCCGCCGACAGGGTTCGGCAGACCTGCCGGGTGTCGTATCGCTTCAGGCAGCGCATGATCTCCTCCTTCGTTCGCAAGGAATGCGCGTGTCAGGAGCTGCGTTCGCGGTGGTGGACTTCGACGTACCAGCCGTCGCGGTGCGCGAACACGCGGAGAGTGAAGACTTCGTAGTGACCGAAGTCGACCACGCGGTTGGCGAAGTAGCTGGCGACGTTCCTGGAGGAGAACGGTCCAACCGCGCAATCGATCTCGCCCTGCCAGCGGTTGGGCACGACCACGGGCAGGGTCTCCACCGGCCTACGCCTGCCCTGCCCGCCTCCCTGGGTGGCGCCCTCGCCGGTCATCGGCAGGGGCTTCATGCTCCGCCTCCCGCGGTGGGGGCGTGGCGTGGGCGTCTTCGGCGGGGTCGTCCGACTGCGGAGGCGTCGAGGGCGACGCAGGCTGCGTAGGGGCGCAGCACACCCGCGAAGCCTCCGTGCAGCGCCCACGTGAGGCTTCCGAACGGCACCTTGCAGATGACCTGGTGCCGTTCTGCGTCGATGCGCACGTGGCATCCGAAGACGGCGAGGTCGTTGACGAGTGCCTGGAGACAGGATTCGGGTGCTCCCTCTCGGAGTGGCGCTACCAGTGTCAGGCCCATGTCCGGTCTACCCCCTTGAAACGAGCAAACGACGGTGTCTTGCGCCTTGGATGGCGCGGCCGGTGGGCTGTGGGTGAAGCGTGGAGAGCGATGAGAGGGTCGAAGTCTGCGGGTGCGTGAACCCAGTGTGTTGAGGGTAGACCCTCGAGGTGGGACGCGTCAATCGCTACTGGATGCATAGATACACAAATATGTGTTAGAACGTGCGCTGCCCGGATCGGCGCCCGCCCTGCCAGATCGGTGCGCGGGTGCCACGCAGGTCCTCTGCGAGGCCGCGGAGCTTGCGGATTGGCACGCCTCGCAGGGCGGCAAGGCGTTCGGCGTCTCGTCCTGCCACGCGAACGTAGGCCAGCGGGTTCGGATCTGCGCACATACGCACGAGTGCGTCCCCGCGCCACGCCCGTACGGCCTCCACCAGATGCGCCCAGAGCGTGGGGTCGGACGATTCCCCCAACACGCTGTTCACCTCGATAGCGACGCCACGGGATGGGATCAGCAACCATGAACGCGACATGTTCCCCTCCGGGAAAGGCTAGGTGGACGTGACATCCACCATGCAACAATTCCCAGGCTTCGTTCCAGGGACATTCGCCATCCGCGCGGCTCCGGCCGCATCGCAAGCGACCCTGCGCAGCCCCACGCCTGGGTTGTCGTGCGTGGTTGACGCGCGGCAGCGCGCGCCAGCAGCCAGCTCGCCGCGATCGTCGTCGGTGCGCGTGGATCGGTGGTGGCTTCTTGCCGGGTGGGGTCGTGTGCCCGGAGTCGCCTTGGATGTCGGGGCGTCGGTGCCTAGGGTCGTTCGGGTTCGAGGGGGCGGTGGGGGTCTTGCAGGTAGCGGCAACCGCTGTCGTGGAGCCAGGGGAGGTGGGCGTTGGTGTGGGGGAGGTGGGCGATGCAGCGCATGCCGGCGTTCTGTAGGGAGCGGATGAGGTCGGGGAGGAGGTTGTGGGGTTGGGTGGCGGCGGGATTGCGGAGGAGGGTGGCGCTGAGTTGGACGTAGCGGAAGGGGAGGGTGAGGGTGGTGGGGAGGTCGATGGGTCCGTGTCCGGTGTCGGCGAGGAGGAGGCGGATGCCGCTCTTGGCGACGCGTTGGAGGATGGGTTGGGCGGTGTCGGCGTGGCGTGCGAGGTCGGCGGCGCGCACGCCCAGGGCGAGGGCGGCTGGGGGGACGTGGTGGCGCTGGAGGGTGAGGGTGAGGCGGCGCGGGAGGTCGTCGGTGAGGAGGGCCGGGGGCAGTGGGGCGACGAGGAAGGCGTGGCGGGTGGAGGGGCGGGTGCGCCAGCGTTTGGCGTCTTGTAGAGCCTTGTTGGTGGCCCACAGGCTGAGGCGCGCGAGGAGGCCGGCGTCCTCGGTGGCGGGCAGGAACTGGTCGGGTGTGAGGGCGCCGTAGTGGGGGTGGTGCCAGGTGAGGTCGAGCATCGCGCCTGCGAAGGCGCCGTCGCGGAGTCGGGTGATGGGTTGGTAGCGGATCCGGAACTGCTGTCGGTTGATGGCGTGTCGGACGTCGCGCTCGAGGTTCGCGGCCAGGGTGTAGGAGGTGTTGGTGGTGGGGTCGAAGGTGAGGCAGCGTGACTTGCCCTGGGCCTTGGCTTCTCGTAGGGCGGCGTCCGCTTGCGCCAGGGCGGTGGCGGGGTCGCGGTGCTCGGAGGACAGGGTGGCGATGCCGGCGCTGGCGCCGACGCGCACGTGGAAGCCGTCGATGGCGAAGGGGCGGCTGAGGGCGTCGATCATGCGTTGTCCGGCGTTGGCGGCTTCGGTGGGGGTGACGTGGGCGAGCACGGCCACGAATTCGTCGCCGGCGATGCGCACGAGGAGGTCGTCGTCGCGGAGGCAGGTGGCGAGGCGTTGGGCGACCATGCCGAGCAGGCGGTCGCCGGCGTCGTGCCCGTAGCGGTCGTTGATGGCCTTGAAGCCGTCGAGGTCGAGGTAGGCGAGCGCGTGGCGGTCGCTCGCGAGGTGGTCCTGGCGCATGAGCTGCGCCAGGCGCCTATCCAGCGTGCGCCGGTTGGGGAGTCCCGTCAGGGCGTCGTGCAGGGCCTGGTGGCGGAGCTCTTGCTCGCGTTTGCGTAGGGTGGTCAGGTCGTGGAGGGAGGTGACGACGGCGTGGGGTTTGCTGGCGCCTGCGTGGAGCAGGGGTTGGGCGTTGACGCGCACCCATGCTTGGCTGCCGTCGGGTCGATCGACGGTCATGATGACGTCGTTCTGTGGCTGTCCGGAGCGCAGGGCACGGACCGCGGGGTGATCCGGGGTCGGCTGGGGGCGGCCACCGTGGTGGGCCGGGTCCCATGGCGCTTGCGCGTGGGTGGGGTCGAGAAGCTCGGGAAGGGAGGTTCCGAGGATGCGCGCGGCACTGGCGTTGGCGTAGATGATGCGGCCCTCGGCGTCCTGGAGCACGACGCCGTCGTGGAGGGAGGCGAGAATCTGGCGTTGCTGGCGGTCGCTGTGGGCCAGCGCGGCTTCCGCCTCCTTCTGGGCTGTGATGTCCTGGAGTTGTTTGAGGATGCCGATGGGGCTGCCGTCGCGCGCGTGGACAAGTGACATGCCAAGGAGGACCCACAGGATCCTGCCGTCGCGGTGAAGGTAGCGCTTCTCGATCACGTAGGACCGTCGCTGGCCGCTCAGAAGCTCGTGGAGGAGCCGCGCGTCGGTGGCGCGGTCGTCCGGGTGGGTATGGACGACGGTGGTGGCGCCGAGCAGGTCCTCCCGTTGCAGGCCGAGGAGCGCGCAGTAGGCTGCGTTCACCTCACGCACCACCCCGTTGAGGTCGAGCAGTGCCGAACCGAGCGCTGCGTTCGCCAGCGTGGCGACCAGTGAGTAGGGGAACTCCTCCGTGCTGCTGCTCACAGTGCTCCCTCGCGCCCGCAGTGAGATCGATAGCGGGCGTCCTCGAACCGTGCGTGGCGCCTCGAGGGGAAACGCGATGCTTGACTGCGCCTAGGGATTCTCAGGATACCTGCTTGTGTCGGTTTCGGCGTTGGCTGGGTTTCGTGGTATTGCGGTGGGGGTTCCTGGGACGGGCGGTGAACGCTGAGCCGCACGCGGGTTGGAGTTGCACCTGTCTCGTGGACAGCGTTGCGTTTGGTGCCAGATCCCGGTCTCACCATCCCGACCTCTGAAGCAGAGGTTGTCGATGCAGCGGTTGTCGAGCGTTCGGTACATTGCCTTCTTGGCTAGGAGGCGACTGTCGCTCTTGGCTATGCCCCGGTCGTTGGCGACCCAAGGTCATATGTGCAGGGATTTCCGCAGGAACGTCGTGTAGAACGTGAAAACTATCCGACTGGCACTACCGCTGGTGAGCGGGCGATGATTCTTCGGTGCGCGCTGATGGTGACTGAGAGCGGTAGGAGCTGCCAATGCGGATGATCAGGTTTCGGGTCACGGGGCGTCTTGCCCGGGGTCCACTTGATCGCAGCGAGGGGTGTTCCCCCTGAAGTAGCGATGCCCCTGGAAGGAGTCGCTCGGTGACCTGTTGTCCCGAGCGTGGATGCGTTTGTTTGAGGCCCCGAGGCTCAGGCGAAGAGACGTCCACGTACCACCAGGTGCACGTTGGCGCAAGGCGGTTCATGGGCCGCGGCAACCCTCCAAGCGCTGGTGGCCGAGGACAATTGCCTCTACGGCCCCGTGGTTCCTGCTGCTACCAATGGCGCTGATCAGTCTTGGTTTGAAGCAGGAATTGTGGGGCGCGACGTGTGGATCGCGCCGAAACGAGTTAGGGGGAGTCTGATGAAGGGGATCCACGTTAGGCCCGCGGTGGCATGGGGAGTGCTGGCTGTGCTTCTGGCGACCGCGATCGGCTCGCTGGCGGAAGCTCAACAGAGGGACGTCACGCTCACGATTTTCGCGCGCGGATATACGTGGGACCAGCCAGCGCCCTGGGCCATGGCTGAGGCGGAACTGCAGCGGCGGCATCCGGATATCAAGTTCAACTTCGTGGAGGAGGGTTTTGGGCACTCCGACTTGCGCACGAAGTTCTTGACGGCGGCGGCCGGCGGTAACCCGCCCGACGTGGTCCAGGTGGACATCATCTGGCTTGGCGAGTACGTCAATGGCGGCCTGCTGCGGGATCTGTCCACACAGGCGACGCAATGGCCGGAGTGGATGGACACCATCCAGACCTTCCGGGACGAAGCCACGTGGAACGGGAAGATCTACGGCTCATGGCTGAACACGGACGTCCGCGTGCTTGCCTACAACAAGACGCTGTTTCGTCAAGCTGGCCTGGACCCAAACAACCCTCCAAAGGACTGGAATGAGTTGCTGGCTGACGCCAAGAAGGTCTCCGATCCGCCCAGTACCTACGGGTTCGAATTCCCCGCGATGAAGGAGGAGCATACTGCTCACCGGTTCTTCGCACTCCTGTACTCGGCAGGCGGCCAGATCCTGAATGATTCCATGACGCACGCCGCGTTCAACAGTGAGGCAGGTGTCGAGGCGCTCCAGTTCCTCGTCGACATGGTCAAGAGCGGAGCGACGCCGAAGAGCATCGTGAGCGGGTCACCGGACGACCTGGACCGGGGCATCTACCAGGGCAAGTTCGCCATGGGGATCGTTGCCAAGACGACGGGGCTTGCCAAGGAGGTCATCCCCGACTTCTCCGTCGAGAAGTACCGACAGGACTTCGGGGTGGCCCCCATCCCCAAGGCCCCAGGCGGCAACGTCGCTACGATGTCGGGCGGCTACCTGCTGTCGGTTCCGGCTGGAGCC
>JARRMM010000023.1:0-23557 GCA_037386005.1 Deinococcales bacterium
CTAGTGATCGCGGGCTTCGCCCGCGATCACTCCCACTCGATCGTCCCAGGCGGCTTGGACGTGATGTCGAACACCACGCGGTTGACCTCGGTCACGCTGTTGACGATGCGGTTGGACACGGTGGCGAGGAAATCGTGGGGTAGACGGGTCCAGTCTGCGGTCATGCCGTCCACGCTGCTGACGGCGCGCAACGCTACGGTGTGGGCGTAGGTGCGGCCATCGCCCATGACGCCGACCGATCGGATCGGAGTGAGCACGGCCAGGGCCTGCCAGGTCTCGTCGTAGAGGCCGAACTCGCGCAAGCTGCTGATGAAGATGTCGTCCACCCGCCGCAAGACGTCCAAGCGCTGGGGCGTGATGTCGCCGATGATCCGGATCGCCAGTCCGGGACCCGGGAACGGGTGCCGATCGCGCAAGTGCCGGGGAAGCCCCAGCGTCTCCGCGATCTCGCGCACTTCATCCTTGAACAGGGTGCGGAACGGCTCGATGAGCTCGAAGTCGAGGTCGTCGGGCAACCCTCCGACGTTGTGGTGCGACTTGATGTTGGCGGCGCCGAAGCCCCCGGCCGATTCGACCACGTCGGGGTAGAGCGTCCCCTGGGCGAGGAAGCGGATGGGGCCTTCCTCGGCCTGGGCGGCGCGCGCCTCGCGCGCGAACACGTCGATGAACTCCCGCCCCACGATCTTGCGCTTGCGCTCGGGGTCGGTGACGCCGGCCAGGGCGGAGAGGAACTGCTCCGAGGCGTCCACGACCCGTAGGTCCACGCCCAGCTCGCGGAGCGCGCGCTCCACCTCTTCGGCCTCGCCCAGACGGAGCAGGCCATGGTCGACGAACACGGCGACCAGTCGGTCGCGAAGCGCGCGGTGCAGCAACAGCCCGAGCGTGCTGGAGTCGACGCCGCCCGAGATGCCGAGCAGGACGCGCGCGTCGCCGACTTGCTCCTGCACCTGCGCGGTCATCTGCTGCACGATGTTCTCGGGGGTCCAGTCGCGGGCGATGCCCGTCGCGCGAACGAAGCGCTCCAGGACCGCCATCCCCTTGGGCGTGTGGCGGACCTCGGGGTGGAACTGTAGCGCATAGAGGCGTCGTTCCGGCGCCTCCATGGCGGCCACGGGCGTGTCCTCGGTGGACGCACACACGGTGAAGCCCTCGGGGGGTCGGGCCACCGAGTCGCCGTGGCTCATCCAGGCCACGAACTCCCCTTCGACGCCGTCGAACAACGTGCCGCCGTAGCGCGTCAGCTCCGCCTTGCCGTACTCGCGGACCGGGCTGGTGTGCACCGTTCCGCCGAGGTCCCGCGCCACGAGCTGCATCCCGTAGCAGATCGCGAGGATCGGGAGGCCGGCGTCGAGCAAGCCTTCGGGCAGGCCGGGGGCATCGGGTTCCGTGACGCTCTGGGGCCCTCCCGACAGGATCACGCCACGCGGGTCGAAGCCCTGGATGGCGCGAAGGTCGGCGCTGTGCGGCACGATGACGGAGAAGACGTTGAGCTCCCTGAGACGGCGCGTGATGAGTCGCGTGTACTGCGACCCGTAATCCACGACGACGATGCTGCTGGGCATGGGCCTCCTTCGGGCCTTAGTGACCGGACGAGGTGCTGGACGAGCCCCCCGCGGGTCGAGGCGGGAACTCGATGGTGATGCTCTGCGGGCCTGGCAGCTTGACGTCGGCGACCTTCGAGACGCGGTTCTGGAACTCGCCGCGGAACTGCCACTCGCCCCGGCGGTCCAACACCACCTTGCAGGGGGCCCGGCAGAGGATGGTGCCGGCCGGCGTGCTGGAGCCGCTCGGACTCTTGACGACGTACAGATCGACGGGCGGGAGGTCGGTGGGTTGCACCTGGACCGAGAGGATGTAGTCCACGGCGCTGGGCGCCTGGGATGCCGGCGCCAGGGCGCCCTGGTTGAGGAACGCCAGGGACGCCAGGCCACCCGCGGCCACCAGGGCCAGGATGACCAGCAGCGGGCCACGCCAGGAGCGACGCGGACGGTCCTTCGCCGGCGGCAGGTCCATGCGGATCGGCGCCGGGGGCTGCGTGTCGTCGAGCTTGCCGGCCCGATAGGTGGCGCCGGGCGGGAGGTCCTTCACGAACCCGGGATCGCTGTCGCGCGGCGAGCGTCCACCGCCCTGGTGCGGAGCCAGTCCGGGGTCGCTGTTCAGGGTGATGGGCTCGGGCTCGTCGGCGAGCTCGTTCGCGGGTGCCGGTGGGCGCGTCGCCGGGGGCTGCACGGCGCCGGGCTCCCGCTGGCCGCTGGCGGGGAACGCCTCGCGCTCGGGCATCGGGGTGCCGACGTCGAGCTCGAAGTCGAGGTCGAGCTGGAAGTCGGAACGGGTAGCGGACAGGCTGGAGCCGGCTTCGGCCGACTCGCGATCGGCTCGCGACGGGGGCGCGCTCCCGGGCCGCGACGTGCCGGCCGAGGCGGTGCCCGCCGTGCCCGCGGCGCCCGACCCGGTGGGAAGGGTGAGCTCCTCGAAGCTACGCGGCGGCGGCGTGAGGGTGCCGCCGCAGGCCCTGCGGACGTCGGCGAACAGCGTCGCCGCGGCCGGACGCTTGCGCGCGTCGGCGGCGAGCGCCGAACGGAGCGCGCCGGCGACCTCGTTGCTGAGGTTGTCGCCTCCTAGCAGGAGCAGGGTCGCCGCGACAGCGTAGACGTCCGCAGCCAGGCTGGGCGCACCGCCGGCGGCCACCTCCGGAGCCGTCACGTCGGGATCGACCGGACGCCAGGGCACGCCGTACCCTTCGATCAGAACGTGCCCTTGCGCGTACAGCAACCGTCCGGCGCGCAGGTCGCCGTGGACGACGCCGGTCCGAGCAGCGTCACGTACGGCGCGCAGCGCTTCCAACGTGAAGTGATCGTCGACCACCGACTCGCCGGGGGCGACAAGGCCGTAGTGCGGAGAGTACGCCGTGACCACCTGGCCGCTGTTGTCGTCGAAGGTGCTGACCAGGATGCCCGGCACGTTCTCGGACTCGAGGCCGCCGACGGCGACCGTCGGACGGTCGGGGAAGGTGTAGATGAGGACGGCGAGACCGGTCAACGGGTCGACGCCGCGGTAGCAGCTGATGTCCCCCTGCTGGAGGTAGAGCTCCTGGCTCTGGTAACGGCTGGGGGCGGTCATCGCGTCCGGTTCGGGTGGGAGCCCGTGGCTCGCCGGGGACCGCGACACGCTCCGGGCACGTCGCCGTGCCGCGCCTGCCCGTCGGGCCCCTCCCATCCGCGCTCCGCACGACCTCGGCGCGCCACGGCGGTGCACGTGCGCACGGGGCTTGAACGCCGGGGGGCTGTCACAGTGCCGAGTATAGCCAGGGGGGGAGGGGGCCACAAGGTGAAAGGCCTCGCAAAGACGCGGTGCCGGCGCCCCGAGCCGTAGGCGGAGAGCTTGTGGCGGGTGGTACGTGCTGGTACGCTAGTTTCCACCATGGCCATCACCGAAGATCGCGTCCTCGAGGCGCTCAAGACCGTGCAGGATCCGGAGCTCCACCAGGATCTGGTGAGCCTCGGGATGATCGCCGACGTCCAGGTCGAGGGGACGGCGGTCCGGCTGACGGTCAACCTCACCACGCCGGCCTGCCCGCTGAAGAACACCATCGAGAACGACGTCAGGAGCGCGCTGCGCTCCGCGCTCGGCGTCGAGGAGGTGTCGATCACGTTCGGCTCCCAGGTGCGGGGTCCCCAGCAGGAGCCGCTTCCCGGCGTGAAGACGATCCTCGCCGTGGGCTCCGGCAAGGGCGGGGTGGGCAAGTCCACCGTGGCCGCCAACCTGGCCGCGTCGCTGGCCCTGGAGGGTGCGCGTGTGGGGCTGCTCGACGCCGACATCTACGGTCCCAGCCAGACCACCATGTTCGGCGTCGCCGGCCAGCGGCTGGCCGCCGATGCCGACAAGAACATCGTCCCGCTGGAGGGTCACGGCGTGCGGCTGGTCTCCATCGGCAACCTGGTGGAGGACGGCCAGGCCCTCACCTGGCGAGGTCCGATCCTGCACGGTACCCTCACCCAGCTGCTCAAGCAGACGGTCTGGGGAGAGCTGGACTACATGGTGGTGGACCTGCCGCCCGGCACCGGGGACGTCCAGCTGTCGTTGGCGCAGCTCGTGCCGCTGACGGGGATGGTGCTGGTCACCACGCCGCAGGACGTGGCGCTGGTGGACGTGCGGCGTGCCTTCACCATGGCGCGCAAGACCCACGTTCCGGTGCTTGGCGTGATCGAGAACATGAGCTACTACCTGCTGCCCGACGGCGAACGCGACTACATCTTCGGAGAGGGCGGCGCCGATCGCTGGGCCCAGCAGGAGCGGTTACCGGTCCTCGGGCACGTCCCCATCACGCGAGCTCTGCGAGAGAGCGGCGACCAGGGTGCGCCCCTGGTGGTGGTCGATCCGGAGAATCCGAGCGCGGTGGAGCTGCGCCGGGCCGCGCGCATGCTCGCCGGGCAGGTGAGCGTCCAGGCCATGGCCAGCCTGCCCGTCCTGTGACGGCGACCGACGCCGTCTGCTTGTGAGCCCGCGAACGACCTGCTAGAATCCCGTGTACGCGGGAGGAGTAGCCGTCCCGCCCTTCGTCAGAGAGCCTGGGAGGATCGCTGCGATCCCGGGTCGGGCGGTTTCATTGAGCGCCCCGGCTCGCAGGCGCCGGGGAACTGCGGTGGTACCGCGGGGGTGACCTCGTCCGCAAGCTGTCGGGCGGGGCTCGTTCTTGTTTGGGCCCGCGCCAGCGGAGGAAGGCATGAGCGAGACGACCAAGGACATCAGCCTGGACGCGGCCGCCGCGTTGCCCAGTCGCTACGATCCCCTGGCGGTCGAGGGCCGCTGGGCCGAACGCTGGGCGCGCGAGCCCTTCACCGTCGACCCCGAGTCGGGACGCGAGCCGTTCTGCATCGTCATCCCACCACCCAACGTCACCGGCAACCTGCACCTGGGTCACGCCTTCGACAACGCCGTCATCGACACGCTCATCCGCTTCAAGCGCATGCAGGGCTACGAAGCGCTGTTCCAGCCCGGCACCGACCACGCCGGCATCTCCACCCAGGTCCAGGTCGAGCGAGCCCTGCGGTCCGAGGGCACCGACCGCCATGAGCTCGGCCGCGAGGCCTTCCTCGAGCGCATGTGGGCCTGGAAGGAGAAGTACGGCGGCATCATCCTGGGTCAGCTCCAGCGCCTGGGCATCTCGGCCGACTGGTCGAGGACGCGCTTCACCATGGACGAAGGGCTGTCTCGCGCGGTACGTCGCCAGTTCGTAGAGCTGTACCACCGGGGGCTCATCTACCGCGGCGAACGCATCGTCAACTGGGACCCGGAGAGCCAGACGACGCTGTCCGACCTCGAGGTCGAACGTGAGGAGCGGCCGGGTACGCTCTACACCCTCGCCTACCCCCTCGAGGGAGGCGGGGCCATCCGTATCGCCACCGTCAGGCCCGAGACGATCTTCGCGGACCAGGCGGTGGCCGTGCATCCCGAGGACGACCGGTACCGGCAGCTGGTGGGGTGTCGCGTGAGGATCCCCCTCACCGACCGCTGGATTCCGGTGATCGCCGACGAGGCGGTGGAGCGGGACTTCGGCACGGGCGCGCTGAAGATCACGCCTGCGCACGACCCGACCGACTTCGAGATCGGCGAACGCCACGAGCTGGCGCACCCCAGCGTCATCGATCTCCGTGCGCGGCTGACGGGCGATCTTGTGCCCGCGCCGTTCCGTGGCCTGGAGCGCTTCGAGGCCCGCGAGCGGGTGGTGGAGGCGCTGCGCGAGGACGGCGCCATGGTCGCCGAGGAGGCGTACACCATCCCCATCGGGCTGTCGCAACGCACCAAGGTGCCGGTCGAGCCGATCCTGTCGCTGCAGTGGTTCTACGACGTGGCGCCCGTAGCCCGTCGCGTGCTGGACCTGCTCGATGCGGGCGACGTCCGCGTGCTGCCGGAGCGCTACGGCAAGGTCAACCGCGATTGGCTGGAGGCCATCCGTCCCTGGAACATCTCGAGGCAGCTCTGGTGGGGTCACCAGATCCCCGCCTGGTACGACGAGGACGGCGCGGTGCACGTACCCGATCCCAGCGATCCCTTCACCGATCCGCCCGACAAGCCCGAGAACGCGGGCAAGCAGCTGGTGCAGGACCCGGACGTCTTCGACACCTGGTTCTCCTCGAACCTGTGGCCGTTCAGCACCCTGGGCTGGCCGGACGAGGACGACCCCTTCTACCGGACCTTCTACCCGACGTCCGTGCTGGTGACCGGCTACGACATCCTGTTCTTCTGGGTGGCGCGCATGGAGATGGCGGGGCTCGAGCTGACCCACCGCGCTCCCTTCAAGGACGTGCTCCTGCACGGCCTCGTCCTCGACGCCCACGGGCAGAAGATGTCGAAGTCGAAGGGCAACGGCATCGACCCTCTGACGGTGATCGACACCTACGGCGCGGACGCCCTGCGCTTCGCGATGACCTACGCCTCCACCGGTGGCCAGGACATCCGCTGGGACGAGCGCCGGGTCGAGATGGGGCGCAACTTCAACAACAAGCTCTACAACGCCGCGCGCTTCGCCATGATGCAGCTCGGGGAGGGTCCGGAGGACCCGGGGCGGCCGGAGCGCCTGGCCGACCGCTGGATCGTGAGCCGGGTGCAGCGCGCCGTCGCGGCGGCCACCGAAGCGCTGGAGGCGTACGACCTCGGGGCCGCCAACCGGCTCCTGTACGACGTGGTCTGGTCGGAGTTCTGCGACTGGTACCTGGAGGCGGCCAAGCCCGCGCTCCGCGTCGGCGACGGTCGCACGCGCCACGTGCTCAAGTCCACCTTCGAGGCGCTGCTGAAGCTGCTGCACCCGATCCTTCCGTTCGTGACCTCCGAGCTCTACGAGGCGCTCGGGCACCAGCGTCAGATCGCGGTCGAGGCCTGGCCGGAGGTCGACGAGGCCCTGATCGATGAGGACGCGGAGCGCGCCTTCGAGACGGTCCAACAGGCGGTCGGCGCCGTGCGCGCGTTGCGCGCCGACGCCGAGCTGTCGCCGGCCCAGACCGTACCCGTGCACGTCGGTGGCGAGGCGGCGGCGGCGCTGCTGGCCGAGCGGGAGGTGGCCGGGGCGCTGGCGCGGGCCGAGCTGCGGAGCGAGGCGCCGCGCGGCGCCACGCTGGTGCAGGTGGTGCCGGGGCTCGAGCTGCGGCTGCCGTTCGAGGGCCTGATCGACGAGGCCGAGTGGCGCCAGAAGCAGCTCAGACGGCTCGAGAAGCTCCGGAAGGACCGGGAGCGTTCCGCACGCAAGCTGGACAACGAGAAGTTCACCGCCAACGCACCCGCCGAGGTGGTCGCCGAGGAGCGTCGACGGCTGTCGGAGGCCGACGACCTCATCGCCCGCATCGAAGCCGCGGTGGCCCAGCTCGAGAACGAGGGCTGAGGCGCGCGGTGGTCGTCCTCGATCGGCAGCTGCAGCTCGAGGAGCTGGGTCGGGTGGCGCGCGCCCGGGAGTCCGTCGAGCTGGCGCCCGAGGCGCGCGACCGCATGCGGCGCAACCGGGCCCACGTGGACCGGCTGGTGGCGGAGGGGCGGACCGTCTACGGCGTCACCACCGGCTTCGGACGCTTCGCGACGAAGCGCATCGAGCGCGACTCGGTGCGTGCCTTGCAGCGCAACCTCCTGCTGTCGCATGCGATCGGCGTCGGGGAGCCGTTCGCGGACGACGTGGTGCGCGCGATGATGGTGCTCCGGGCGCAGTCGCTGGCGCACGGCGTGTCCGGTGTGCGTCCCGTCGTCCTCGACACACTGCTCCGGCTGCTGAACGCCGGGGCGCTGCCGCGGGTGCCGTCGCAGGGCTCCGTGGGAGCCTCGGGTGACCTCGCGCCGCTCGCGCACATGAGCCTGCCCCTCATCGGCGAGGGCGAGCTCCGTTGGCGCGGTGGGCTCCGGCCGTCGCGCGAGGTGCTCGACGAACTCGGCGTGGCCCCGTTGGTCCTGGAGGCGAAGGAGGGGCTGGCGCTGATCAACGGCACCCAGGCCATGAGCGCACAGCTGGCGCTGTTGCTCCTCGATGCCGAACGTCTCCTGCGCGCGGCGGACGTCGCGGCGGCGATGAGCGTGGAGGCGCTCAAGGGGAGCCACCGACCGTTCCTGGAGGCGGTCGTGCGGGTGCGCCCGCACCCCGGCGCGCAGCGGGTGGCCGCCAACCTCCGTAGGGTCCTGGAGGACTCCGCCATCCAGCGCTCGCACGTCGACTGCGACAAGGTCCAGGACGCGTACAGCCTGCGGGCCGTGCCCCAGGTCCACGGGGCGTCCCGCGACGCGCTCGCGCACGTGCGCGGCGTGCTCGACACCGAGCTGGCCAGCGTGACCGACAACCCCCTGGTCTTCGACGAGGAGGATGCCGTGGTGAGCGCCGGCAACTTCCACGGGCAACCGCTGGCGCTCGCCGCCGACTACGCGGCCATCGCGCTGGCGGAGATGGCCAACATCAGCGAGCGGCGCATCGAGCAGATGCTCAACCCCGCGCTGTCCGGCTTGCCGGCCTTCCTGGCGGAGCAGGGTGGGCTCCACTCGGGGCTGATGGTCAGCCAGTACACCGCCGCGTCGCTGGTGAGCGAGAACAAGGTGCTCGCGCATCCGGCCTCGGTCGACTCGATCCCGACCAGTGCCAACCAGGAGGACCACGTGTCGATGGGCACGCATGCGTGTCGCAAGGCGAGACAGGTGCTGGACAACGTGCTGTGGGTGGTGGCGATCGAGCTCCTCTCGGCGGCGCAGGCGCTCGACTTCCACCTCCCGCTGAGCCCGGGCAGGGGCGTTCAGGCCGCCTACGGGCGCATCCGTGAGCTCGTCCCCCATCTCGACCGGGACCGCCTGCTGTCGCCGGACCTGGAGCGGGTCCGTGCCGCGGTACGCGATGGCAGCCTGGTGGCGTCGGTCGAGGCCGAGGTGGGACCGCTCCGCTAGCGCCCTCGACTGTGCCCTGAACCCAGGCGCGGACGCCGCGCCGCACCTACCGTGGCGTCATGCGCCTTCACCGGTTGACGCGCGAGCAGTGGGTGGCCGCGCCCATCGAGCGGGTGTGGCCGTTCTTCGCTTCGCCCGCCAACCTCGATGCCCTCACCCCGCCCGACATGCGCTTCCGCATCACGTCCGAGCCGGAGGCCGCGATGACGGCGGGTCAGATCATCACCTACCGCATACGGTTGGCCCCGGGCGTCACGACCGGGTGGGTCACGGAGATCACGCACATCGAAGAGGGACGGATGTTCGTCGACGAGCAGCGTGCGGGCCCCTACCGCTTCTGGCACCACCGGCACGGCTTCGAGGAGCGGGGCGGCGGGGTCGTGGTCAGCGACGAGGTGCACTACGCGCTCCCGCTCGGGCCGATCGGCGAGCTGGTCCATGCCCTCGATGTCCGGCGCAGGCTGATCCGCATCTTCGACTACCGCGCCGTCGCGCTCGAACGGCACTTCGCGCAGAGGGCGGTGACCGGGGAGCCGTCGCCCGTGCCGGTCGGTTAGGCGCGGGCGGCCGTGCTAGCGTATGCGCGAGAGGATCCAGCGCATGCGCCATCATGAGTCGCCGTACACGGGACCCGCCACCTTCTTCAAGGCTACGCACCGGCCGGACGCCGATCGGGGCGAGGCCCACATCGGTCTGCTCGGCCTGCCCTACGACGAGGGCGCGGGCTTCCGTTCCGGCGCTCGCTTCGGGCCGGCGGCGTTGCGCCAGGCGTCGAGCCGCTACGCCCTCGGCTCCGAGGGCTTCTACGACCCGGACGGCGCCACCATGCGGATGGTCGGCGCGAGGCTCCTGGACGTCGGCGACGTCGACCCGCTGCGTAACGAGACCGAGCGGACCTTCGAGCGGATCACCGCCACGGCGCGGCGGCTCCGGACGGTCGCGCGGCTACCGGTGTTCGTCGGCGGCGACCACTCCATCAGCTACCCGGTGCTGCGGGCTTACGACGACGTGCCCGAGCTCCACGTGGTGCAGCTCGATGCCCATCTGGGCTACAGCGACGCCCGCAACGGAGGCCGGGTCTCGAATGCGAGCACCTTCCGGCGCGCGGTGGAGGCGGTGCCCGGCCTCCAGCGCATCACAACCATCGGGGTACGCAGCCCGTTCGTGGGTCGCGAGGCGGTCGATGCCGCCCGGGCGCGCGGGCACGGCGTGGTGAGCGCGCGCGCCTTCCGGGACGACGCCGAGGCCGTACTGGCGGGCCTGCCCGAGCGCGCTGCGGTCTACCTGACGGTGGACGTCGACGTGCTCGACCCCTCGCTGGTGCCGGGCACGGGGGACCCCGAGCCCGACGGCCTCACGTACGCCGAGGTCCGCCGGGTGGTCGATGCCGTCGTCGGCCGCAACCGGCTGGTCGGCATGGACCTGGTCGAGCTCGCCCCCGATCTGGATCCGAGCGGGCGTAGCGCTCTGGTGGCGGCTCGCCTGTTGCTGGACGCCTTCGCGCTGTGGTGGGACCCGGCGCGGATGGTGTGACGCCCGGACCCGTCGATCTCGTTCGCACGTCCGTTCCTGGCCTCCTGCACGGCGCTCGGTGCCCATGACACGGTGCTGACACGTCGGCCGTACGCTCGCGCCGGAGGTTGACCTATGTCCAAGCGACGCATCCTGGGCCTGCTCGCCACGTTGGCCCTCACGGTCTTCTCGGTGGCGGCTGCCCAGTCCCTGACGGGCGCCGGCGCCACCTTCCCGTATCCGCTCTACTCCAAGATGTTCAGCGTCTACGGCAAGCAGAACGGCGTGACGGTGAACTACCAGGCGATCGGTTCCGGCGGCGGCCAGCAGCAGCTGCTCTCCCGCACCGTGAACTTCGCCGCCTCGGACGCGCCGCTGAGCGACAAGCAGCTCCAGGAGTTCCAGGCCAAGAACGGTGCGCCGGTGCTCCACATCCCCATGGCGCTCGGCGCCGTGGTGCTGACCTACAACTGGGCGCCCATCGCGCAGGCCCCCTCGCAGCCGCTCAAGCTCACGGGCCCGGTCATCGCCGACATCTTCCTGGGCAAGATCACCAACTGGGACGATCCCGCCCTGAAGAAGCTCAACCCCGACGTGACCTTCCCCAACCTGCCCATCTCGGTGGCGCACCGCTCCGACGGCTCCGGCACCACCTACGTCTTCACCTCGTACCTCTCCAAGGTGTCGCCCGAGTGGAAGCAGAAGGTCGGCTCGAGCACCTCCGTCAACTGGCCGGTCGGCTCCGGCGGCAAGGGCAACCAGGGCGTCGCCGGGCTGGTCAAGCAGATCCCGGGGGCGTTCGGCTACGTCGAGCTGATCTACGCCCTCCAGAACAAGATGCCCTACGCCACCCTGGAGAACGCCAGCGGCAACTTCATCGTGCCCAGCCTGAAGAGCACCTCGCTGGCCGGTGACGTGCCGGTGCCCGCGGACGGCCGCTTCGACATCACCAACACCTCGGCGCCCCAGGGCTACCCCATCTCGACCTACACCTACATCCTGCTCTACCAGGACATGAGCCTCACCACCGACTCGGCGGCCCAGGCCAAGCAGGTCAAGGACCTCGTTGCCTGGATGAGCACCAAGGGCCAGCAGTACTCCGAGGGCCTCGACTACGGCCCGCTGCCGAAGCGCGTCCAGGACTTCGATGCTCAGCAGCTCGCCAAGCTCACCTTCAAGGGTCAGCCCCTGAACTGAGGCAGGCCACCTTCTTCACCGGGGCGGAGGCGCGCGGCACGGGACGCGTCCTCCGCTCCGCGCTATCGGGGACGGCCGCCCTGGGGTAGCCTGAGGGCGGCGCCGCGAACGCCAGGCACGAAGCCCCCATCCCCCCCACCGACCATGGACCAGACCCCCTCGTCCCCAACTCCCACGCGACCGCCGGCCTCTCGCAGGCTCACCAGCCGCAGGCAGGGCGTGCTCCCCGTCGGTGACCGGCTCTTCGACCTGGTCATCCTGCTGCTCGCCAGCTGCATCCTGGTGATCACCGCGCTGGCGGCGTTCGAGCTGTTCCAGGGCGGCCATCTGGCTCTCCGGCGCTACGGCCTGGGCTTCCTCACCGGCACCACCTGGGATCCCGTGCACGACAAGTTCGGGGCCCTGCCGTTCATCGTGGGCACGCTGCTCACAAGCTTCGGAGCGCTGCTGCTGGCGGTTCCCCTGGCGGTCGGCTCGGCGCTGTTCGTGAGCGAGTACGCCCCCCGCTGGCTGGCCGAGCCCGTCAGCTACCTGGTCGAGTTGCTCGCCGCCATCCCCAGCGTGGTGTACGGGTTCTGGGGTATCTTCGTGCTGGCGCCGGTGGTCCGTAGCATCCAGATCGATATCTTCCGAAGCCCCGTCCTCCGCGATATCGGCTTCCTGCGGAGCCCTCCGACCGGGCTGGGGCTGTTCACTGCCATCCTCATCCTCGCCGTGATGATCATCCCCTACACCGCCTCGGTGGCGCGCGACGTGCTGCGCCTGGTGCCGCAGGACCAGCGCGAAGGCGCCTACGCCCTGGGCGCCACACGCTGGGAGGTGATGCGTCACGCCGTGCTGCCCTACGCGCGGGCCGGCATCCTGGGCGGCGTGCTGCTGAGCCTGGGGCGTGCGCTGGGTGAGACCATGGCTGTGACCATGGTCATCGGCAACCGAACGGCGGTGGTGTCCGGCCTCTTCGGACAGACCGCCACCATGGCCAGCGTCATCGCCAACGAGTTCACCGAGGCCAACTCCGCCACCTACCTCTCCAGCCTCATCCTGGTGGGCCTGATCCTGTTCCTGATCACGATCGTCGTGAACGTCGTGGCGCGCGTGCTGATCCACCGACTGACGCCCGAGGGGATCTCGTGACGGGGTCGTTGCTCGGCGGGCACGGGCGCGCCCGTCGTCGGCGCCGTCGCGTCACGGACATGGTCGCGACGGCCATGATCGTCCTTGCCGCGCTGATCGTGATGACGCCGTTGGTGCTCGTCCTCGTCTATCTGGTCGGGCGCGGTATCGGCTCGATCGACCTGGCGTTCTTCACCCAGCTGCCGGCACCTGCGGGCGAGTCGGGGGGTGGGGTGGCGCAGGCGGTGGTCGGGACGCTCGAGCTTCTGGCGCTTGCGAGCGTCATCGGGCTGGTCATCGGGATCGGCACCGGCGTGTTCGTCGCCGAGTACCCGGGCCACCCACTGGTGCCCACCGTGCGACTTCTATCCGACGCCCTCATCGGCGTTCCCGCCATCGTCATGGGCATCGTGGCGTACGCGTTGTTGGTGGTGCCCTTGAGGCACTTCAACGGCCTGTCGGGCGGGGTGTCGCTGGGGCTCATCATGATCCCGTACGTGGTGCGGGCCACCGACGAGGTGATGCGGCTCGTGCCCGACGTGGTACGCGAGGCCGGTTTCGCGCTGGGCCTGCCGCGGTGGCGCGTCATCGTGCAGATCGTCATCCCCAGCGCTGCGTCGGGTATCGTGACCGGGGCGATGCTGGCGATGGCGCGCGTGGCGGGGGAGGCCGCCCCCCTGCTCTTCACCGCCTTCGGCAATCAGTATTGGAACTTCGATCCGCTCAAGCCCGTGGCGGCGCTCCCGCTCGTGATCTATACCTACTCGATCAGTCCCTACGACTCGTGGCACCGCATCGCCTCCGCCGCCTCGCTGGTGCTGGTGGTGTTCGTGCTGTTGACGACGCTTCTGACCCGTTTCGTGTTCGCGCGGAGGACGCGATGACACTGAGCGCACAGAGCATGACCCAGGCCGAAGGTGGCGTCGAGCCCATCGTCGAGCTCGAGCACGTGAGCATCTACTACGGAGAGAGCCGTGCCGTACAGGACGTGTCCATGGCGGTCCGGCCCAACACCGTCACCGCGCTCATCGGCGCCTCCGGTTGCGGCAAGACGACGCTGCTGCGCTCGCTCAACCGCATGCACGACCTCACCAAGGGTGCGCGCGTGGAGGGGCGGGTGCTGTTCGAGGGGCAGGACATCTACGATCGCTCGGTCGACCCCGTGGCCGTCCGCCGCGTCATCGGGATGGTCTTCCAGAAGCCCAACCCCTTCCCGACCATGACCGTCTACGACAACGTCGTGGCCGGGCTCAAGCTCGCCGGCCGGCAGCGTCGCGGCCGGCTCGACGAGGTCGTGGAGCGCTCGCTGCGGCAGGCGGCGCTGTGGGACGAGGTGAAGGACCGTCTGCACAGCCCCGCCACGGGGCTCTCGGGCGGTCAGCAGCAGCGGCTGTGCATCGCCCGCTCGCTGGCCGTCGACCCTGCGGTGCTGCTGATGGACGAGCCCACCAGTGCGCTCGACCCGCAGGCGACGGCGCGCATCGAGGAGCTCCTCGCCGAGCTGAAGAAGGACGTCACCATCGTGATCGTCACCCACAACATGCAACAGGCCGGCAGGGTCTCGGACTGGACTGCGTTCATGCACCTGGGCGAGCTGGTGGAGCAGGGGCCGACCGATCAGATCTTCACACGCCCGCAGATGGAGCTGACCGAGCGCTACATCTCCGGCCACTTCGGCTGACCGGCCTCAGCACGAGGTACGGCCGGGGCGCCCCTCCGTGAACGCCCCGGCCGCCGGTGGCTGCCGTTCCAGCCGTGGAGCTCGCCGTCAGACCATCAGGCCGGTCGGGTCCAGGCGGAACGACTGCAGGGTGCGCATGTAGTTGGCCCGCTCGAAGGCAGCGGCGTCGGCGACGTGCTGCTGGCTCATGCTCCCCAGCATCTGGGCCACCGAGCCATACTCGTGCTCGGTCATCCACGCCTTGATGTCCTCCACGATGTCGGTGATGCGCCAGATGCCGTTCTTCAGGAGCTCGGAGGCCAGCATGGTGACGTTGGCGCCAGCCATCAGCCCCTTGAGCACGTCGAGGTGGGTATGGACACCGCTGGTGAGCGCGAAGTCGGCCTGCACACGGCCGTAGAGGATGGCGATCCAGCGAAGGGGCAGCCGCAGCTCGTCGGAGTCGGACAGCACCAGGTGCGGGCCGACCTCGAGCGCCTCGAGGTCGAAGTCGGGCTGGTAGAAGCGGTTGAACAGCACCAGACCGTTGGCGCCCGATCGCGCGAGCCGCTGGGCCATGTTCGCCATGCTGCTGAAGTAGGGGCTCAGCTTCACGGCCAGCGGGATCGACACCATCTCGCGGACGTCGCGGAGCACGTCGAGGTAGAGCCGTTCGACGTCGTCGCCCGACATCGATGGGTCGGTGGCGACGTGGTAGATGTTGAGCTCCAGCGCATCGGCCCCGGCGTCCTGGATGAGCTTGGCATAGTGCGTCCAGCCGCCTGGCGAGGCGCCGTTGAGGCTGCCGATGATGGGGATGTCGACCGACGCCTTGGCGTCGCGGATGAGCTCGAGGTAGCCGTCCGGCCCCACGTTGTAGTCCTGCGGTTCGGGGAAGTAGCTGAGGGCCTCCGCGTACGATTCGGAGCCGTACGAGAGGTAGTGCTCCAGCGACAGGCTCTCGTGGGCGATCTGCTCCTCGAACAGCGAGTACATGACCACCGCGCTGGCCCCCGCATCCTCCATGCGGCGGATGCCGTCGAGCGTCTGGGACAGGGGAGAGGCCGAGGGGACCAAGGGGTGGGCCAGGTCGAGCCCCAGGTAGCGCGTGCTCAGGTCGACGGTGCCGTTCATCGCTCGTTCCCTTCCCCGCCCCGGCGACGGGGCGTGTCGGCGTCGGCTGGTCCGCCCGGGTTACCGGACGCGGCGGTCTCGGGCGGCGCCTCCGTCTTCCCGGCACCGGGCCCGGCCGGCTGCGGGTCGGCCTTCGCGAGGCGTTCGTAGAGCGCCCACCGCTCGTTCACGGATTCCTGGGCTTCGGCCATGAGGCGGTCGGCGTCGTCGGGGCTGGTCTGCCGCAGCATGCGGTAGCGGTTCTCCGCGAGCGCGTAGTCGCTGAACGGGATCTTGGCGGGCCGCGAGTCGAGCTGGAACGGGTTCTTGTCCTGGCCGGCCAGGCGCGGGTCGAAGCGGTAGAGCGGCCAGTAGGCGGAGAGGGTCGCGTTCTTCTGCTGCTCCATCCCCTTTGCCATGTCGATGCCGTGCGCGATGCAGTGGCTGTAGGCGATGACGAGGGAGGGGCCGTCGTAGCTCTCGGCCTCGAGCAGGGCGCGCACCGTCTGGGCGTCGTTGGCGCCCATGGCGACCTGCGCGACGTAGACGTACCCGTACTGCATGGCGATGCGCCCGAGGTCCTTCTTGGGCGTGCGCTTGCCGCCGGCCGCGAACTTGGCGACGGCGCCGAGCGAGGTAGCCTTGGACGACTGCCCGCCGGTGTTGGAGTAGACCTCGGTGTCGAGGACCAGCACGTTGACGTTGCGGCCGCTGGCGAGCACGTGGTCCAGGCCGCCGTAGCCGATGTCGTAGGCCCAGCCGTCGCCACCGACGATCCACACGCTGCGGCGCACCAGCACGTCGGCGAGGCTGAGGAGGTCCTTGGCCTCGGGGCCGTCCATGCCCTGTAGGCGGCGCTTCAGCTCGGCGACACGTGAGCGCTGGGCGGCGAGACCGGCCTCGTCCTCCTGCTCGGCGTGGAGGATGGCGTTCACGAGGTCGGACTCCGAGCCGCTGACGCCGAACTGCTCGACGTCGACCGGAGGCTGCATGGTGTCCGCGCTGATGCGCGTGTGCAAGCGCCGGAGCAGCTCCTTGGCGTACTCGACCTGCTTGTCGAGGGTGAGTCGCATGCCCAGACCGAACTCGGCGTTGTCCTCGAACAGCGAGTTCGACCACGCCGGGCCTCGTCCGTCACGGTTCACGGCCCACGGGGTGGTGGGGAGGTTGCCGCCGTAGATGGAGGAGCAGCCGGTGGCGTTGGCCACGATCGAGCGGTCGCCGAAGAGCTGGCTGACGAGCTTGAGGTACGGGGTCTCGCCGCAGCCGGCGCAGGCGCCGGAGAACTCGAACAGCGGCTCGAGGAGCTGCACGTTCTTGACGTTGTTGAAGCGCAGGCTGTTGGAGCGCGGGTACTCGGGCAGCTCCAGGAAGAAGTCCCAGTGGCGCTTGCCCTGCTCCTTGAGGGGGAGCTGCGGGACCATGTCCAGCGCCTTGTGACCGACCCGGCTCTTGTCCTTGGCGGGGCAGACTTCCACGCACAAGCTGCAGCCCGTGCAGTCTTCCACGGCGACTTGCAGGGTATAGCGAAGGCCGTCGAGTTCGCGCCACCGTGCCTCCATCGACAGGAAGCCTTCAGGCGCGCCCTCGAGAGCGGAGGGCTCGACCACCTTGGCGCGGATCACGGCATGCGGACAGACCAGCACGCACTTGCCGCATTCGATGCAGATCTGGGGATCCCACGCGGGGATCTCCTGCGCCAGATTGCGCTTCTCGAAGCGGGTGGTGGCGCTCGGGTAGGTGCCGTCCGCGGGGAGCGCGCTCACGGCCAGGTCGTCGCCCCGGCCGGCGATCATCTCGGCCGTGACCGTCCGCACGAAGTCGGGCGCGTCCTCGGGCACGACCGGCGGCATCGCCGGGCCCTCGGCGCGCTCCGGCGTCGGGAGGGGATGGAGGTGACTCAGGGCGGCGTCCACCGCCGCGAAGTTCATGCGCACCACGGCCTCGCCACGCTTGCCGTAGGTCTTGCGGATGGCGTCCTTGATGCGGCTCACCGCTTCGTCCTTGGGCAGCACGTTGGAGATGGCGAAGAAGCAGGTCTGCATGATGGTGTTGATGCGGTTGCCCAACCCCAGGTCGCGCGCCACCTCGTAGGCGTTGATGACGTACATCTCCAGCTTCTTGTCGAGGATCTGCTGCTGGGCCGGGCCTGGGATGTGCTGCCAGGTCTCGGCGGGCGCGTACGGGCTGTTGATCAGCAGGGTGGCGCCGGGTGCGGCGTTCTGCAGCACGTCCACGCGCTCGAAGAAGCCGAACTGGTGCACGGCGACGAAGTTGGCGCGTCGGATCAGGTAGGTGGAGCGGATGGGGTCGGGGCCGAAGCGCAGGTGGCTGATGGTGCGCGCCCCCGCCTTCTTGCTGTCGTAGACGAAGTACCCCTGTGCGAACGCGTCGGTCTCCTCGCCGATGATCTTGATCGAGTTCTTGTTCGCGCCGACGGTGCCGTCGGAGCCGAGGCCCCAGAACACCGCCCGCGTGACCGTCTCGGGCTCGATGTCGAAGTCCGGATCGTAGTCGAGGCTGAGGTTGGTGACGTCGTCCTTGATGCCCACCGTGAAGGGCGACCTGGGCGCGTCGGCACGCAGCTCCTCGAAGACGGCATGGACCATGGCGGGCGTGAACTCCTTGGAGGAGAGCCCGTAGCGCCCCCCGATCACACGCGGCATGCCGTCCGTACGAGCGCTGCCGTCCGAGACCGCCTGGCTCAGGGCCGTGACGATGTCCTGGTAGAGCGGCTCGCCGGCGCCGCCCGGCTCCTTGGTGCGGTCGAGCACGGCGATGGCGCGCGTGCTGGCCGGCAGCGCTTCGAGCAGGTGACGCGTGGAGAAGGGGCGGAACAACCGCACCTTGACCACGCCCACCTTCTCGCCCTCCTGCTGCAGGAAGCGCACCGTCTCCTCGGCGGTCTCCGCTCCGGAGCCCATCAACACGACGACGCGCTCGGCGTCGGGGGCGCCGACGTAGTCGAAGAGGTGGTAGCTGCGCCCGACCTGCTGCTCGAAGCGCCGCATCACGTCTTCGACGAGGCCTGGCAGGGCGTCGTAGTAGCGGTTGGCACTCTCGCGTGCCTGGAAGAAGACGTCGGGGTTCTGCGCGGTGCCGCGGATGAACGGGTTGTCTGGGGTGAGGGCCCGGGACCGATGGGCGCGTACGGCGTCGTCGTCGATGAGGGCGCGCAGGTCCTCGTCGGCGAGCCGCTCGATCTTGGCGACCTCGTGGGAGGTCCGGAAGCCGTCCATGATGTGCAGGAACGGCACGCGGCCCTCCAGCGTAGCCGCCTGGGCGATCAGGGCGAAGTCCTGCGCCTCCTGGACCGAGTTGGCGAACAGCATGGCCCACCCCGTCGAGCGGGCGGCCATGACGTCGCTGTGGTCGCCGAAGATGGAGAGCGCCTGGGCCGCCACCGAGCGCGCCGCGATGTGGAACACGGTGCTGGTGAGTTCCCCGGCGATCTTGTACAGGTTGGGGAGCATCAGGAGCAGCCCCTGGCTCGCCGTGAAGGTGGTGGTCAGGGCACCCGTCTGCAGCGCGCCGTGGACGGCCCCCGCCGCCCCCCCTTCGGCCTGCATCTCCTGGATCAGCGGGACCGTGCCCCACAGGTTCGCGTCCTTGCGGGAGCTCCACAGATCCGCGAACTCACCCATCGGCGACGCTGGGGTGATGGGGTAGATCGCCACCACCTCGTTGATCTTGTAGGCCACGTAGGCGGTAGCCTCGTTTCCGTCTGTCATCACCCAGGGCCGCTTCATCGTTCCTCCTTCGTCGCAGCGAACCGGACGGTCGTCCCGGCATGGGCAACTCCCACGCCGGCGAAGCGCACGGTTCCACGCTAGCTCCGGGGTTTTTGCCGCGTTGTCCGAGATTTTCCGACAAGGAGGTGGGCGTTGGGCCGACGCTCCGTTGGCGTACGGGTGCTGTCCCTGACGCGCACTACCGCGGACCGCGTCGCGGGTGGGCGGAGGTGGACCGGGGCGCGTGGGGTCGCCTGACCGTGCCGGGGAGACCCCTGCCGGGCGGCAGAGTGCGTCCTGCCGGCTCCTAGGGCTCGCCGTCCCCGATGGAGGGGCCCACGTCGACACCGTTGACGGCGTTCATGGCCGCTTCCGGTCCGTGCTCGAGCAGGACCTCGATCGCTGTCGCCGCCGCGGCGACCACCCGCTCCAGCACGACCAGCTCGTCCCCGGAGAAACGGCTGAGCACCCATCGCTCCGCGGTCCAGCCCTCGGGCGGACGGGAGATCCCGACCTTGAGCCGGGTGAAGCCGGGGCCCAGCCGCTCGATGATGTCGCGCACGCCTCGCTGCCCGCCGGCGCCCCCGCCGGTCCGCAGCCGGAGGCGTCCCAACGGGAGATCGAGGTCGTCGTGGACCACCAGCAGCTCGGACGGTGGCAGGCCCGCGCGGGTGAGGGCCGCCTGCACGGCCCTTCCGCTCAGGTTCATGAAGGTGCGGGGTTTGAGCAGCAGCAGGTCGCGCGCGCGCGCCTCGTCGGCCTCGCGCGCGCGGCGGAAGGTGGCGCCCCAGCGCCTGGCGAGCTCATCCAAAACGAGGTACCCGGCGTTGTGCCGGGTACCTCGGTAGCGCGGCCCGGGGTTGCCCAGGCCCGCCAGGATGCGCACGTTACTCCCGTTCTTCTTCCTCGGCGCCCTCTTCCTCTTCCTCGCCGCCACGGCTGATCAGCTCGGGCTCGGCGGCTTCCTCTTCGACCTCGGCTTCCTCCTCCTCGACCAGGCGCGGCGGCACCACCGTGAGGATGGTCCGGTCCTCGTCGTCGAGGATGCGCGCTTCGGCCGGCAGGCTGGCGGCCACGTCCGCGATGTGGACGCTGTCGCCGATCTCCAGCTCGGAGATGTCGACCACGATGTGGTCGGGGATCAGGCGTGGCATCACCTCGATGTAGACCTCGCGGCGGTGGACGTCGAGCATGCCGCCTTCGCGCATGCCGCGTGCCGTGCCGGTGATCTCGATGGGTACGTGCACGTCCACGACCTGGCCTTCGGTCACGGCGTAGAAGTCGATGTGGACGGGCGCGCGGCGGCGCTTGTCCATCTGGACCTGCTTGACCAGCACCGCGTGGGTGGTGCCGTCGACCTCGAGGTCGATGATGCTCGAGGTGCCCTTCGAGCGGAACACCTTGTCGAAGTCGCGGCCGTCGACGCTGACCGTCACGTTGAGGCCGCTGTTGTACATGACGGCCGGCAAGCGACCTTCCCGCCGCAGGGCGGCGACGTTGCCGGCGCTTCGCTTCTGTGCTTCCAGCTTCATGCTTCCTCCAACGAGCTCGGGCCGAGCGGGCCCGGCGCACTCCCGGATCGGGGCGGTCGTTGGCCGGCGCCCTGCGGCGCGACCGTGGCGGAAGCCCGCGCTGCGCATCGCGGCCGCCCGATGGACGGAGCGCGGCAGGGCCGGGCAGCAGACCACGACCCGCGGGCCCACTGCGCGCGAGCCGGCGGGACTCGACAGCATACGAGCATACTCGGTGATGGCCGCGGCTGTAAAGCCGAAGGAGCGCTCAGGTGGTGAAGAGCGAGCTGACCGAGTTGTGGTCGTGGACGTTGCGGATGGCTTTGGCCAGCAGCGGGGCGACGCTCAGCACCTCCACGGACTCGTGGCCCCCCTGGAAGGGTACGGTGTCGGTCACGTAGACGCGGCTGATGCCGCTGTGCGACAGCCGTTCAAGCGCCGGGGGCGTGAACACCGCGTGGGTGGCCGCCACCCGCACGTCGGCCACGGCGCCGAGCTTGAGAAGCGCGTCGATGCCACGGCGCATCGTGCCCGCCGTCGAGATCATGTCGTCGATCATGATGGGTCGCAGCCCCTCCACCTCGCCGATGACGTGCGTGACCTCGGTCTCGGTCGGGCTGGTACGGCGCTTGTACAGCATCGCCAGCGGCAGGTTGAGGAAGTTGGCGAGCCGCCTGGCCTCGGTGGCCCGCCCGACGTCGGGGGAGACCACCACCGAGTCGGTGAGGTCGGTCGTCTTGAGGTGGTCGCCGAGGATGGAGAGCGCCGTCAGGTGATCGACGGGAACGTCGAAGAACCCCTGGATCTGACCGGCGTGCAGGTCGACGGTGATGACCCGATCGACGCCGGCGGTCTCGAGCAGGTTGGCCACCAGCTTGGCGGTGATGGGCTCGCGCGCCTGCACCTTCTTGTCCTGGCGCGCGTACCCGAAGTAGGGGATCACGGCGTTGATGCGCCAGGCGGAGGCCCGCCTGAGGGCGTCGACCAGCACCAGCAGCTCCATCAGGTTGTGGTTCACCGGCGCGCACGTCGACTGGATGATGTAGCTGTCGCTGCCCCGCACCGACTCGTCGATGCGGATACGGGTCTCACCGTCGGGGAACTGGGAGACCGTCCCGTGGGAGAGCTCCTTGTCCAGGTGGCGCGCGACCGCCCGCGCCAGCTCCGGCGTGGCGGTACCGCAGAAGAGCTTGACGTCCTCGCCGACTCTCATCGTCGAAGGACGGACCGGCTGGACCCGGAGGTCGAGCCAGGCACGGGGAACGGACGGGGCGGGCTAGCGGACACGGGACACCTCGCAGCTCGGAACGCGGCCTCGCGGCCTGTGGGTGTGCGGCCAGGCAGAGTATACCCGCCGCCGCCCGCGTGGGCCAGAGGCTCGCGGCGCGCGCTCAGCGTGCGTACTCCACCGCCCTGGACTCGCGCACCACGGTCACCTGCACCTGCCCCGGGTACTCCATGTCCTGCTCGATCCGGTTGGCGATGTCGCGCGCCAGCAGCACCGCGGAGGCGTCGTTGACCTTGTCCGGCTCGACGATGATGCGGATCTCGCGACCGGCCTGGATGGCGTAGGCGTTCTCGACGCCGGGGAAGCTGGTGGCGATGTTCTCGAGCCCCTCGAGGCGCTTGAGGTAGCTCTCCAGCGTCTCGCGCCGGGCGCCGGGCCGAGCGGCGGAGATGGCGTCGGCCGCGTTGACGATGATGGGGAAGAGGGTCTCGGCCTGGTCGAGGTCGTGGTGGTTGGCGATGGCATCGATGACCTCGCGCGGCTCGCCGAAGCGGCGGCCGAGGTTGGCGCCGATCTCCGTGTGGGTGCCCTCGATCTCTCGGTCGATCGACTTCCCGATGTCGTGGAGCAGGCCCGCACGGCGCGCCAGCGCGGCATCGAGCCCCAGCTCCGACGCGATGATGCCGGTGAGATGCCCGACCTGCACCGAGTGCTTGAGGATGTTCTGTCCGTAGCTGGTGCGGAAGTGCATGCGGCCCAGCAGCTGCAGGAGCCCCGGCTTGAGCCCCACCACGTTGGTCTCCAGGGCGGCCTCGTCGCCGCGCTCGCGGATGTAGGTCTGCATGTCCTGCTGCGCCTTCTGCACGACCTCCTCGATGCGAGCGGGGTGGATACGGCCGTCGGCGACCAGCTCGCTCAGGGCCAGGCTGGCGACCTCACGCCTGAGCGGGTTGAAGCTCGACAGGAGCACGGCTTCCGGGGTGTCATCGATGATGAGGTCGACGCCCGTCAGCGCCTCGAAGGCACGGATGTTGCGCCCCTCGCGGCCGATGATGCGCCCCTTCATGGCGTCGTTGGGGATGGGTACCACCGACACGCTGATGGCGGCGGAGACCTCGGAGGCGCTGCGCTGGATGGCTTGCGCCACGATGTCGTAGGCCTTGCGTTTGGACTCGGCGTCGGCGCGATCGAGCACCGCCCGGATACGGACCGCCTTCTCGCGCTCGAGCTCGCGGTCGACCCTTTCCAGCACCATCTCGGCCGCCTGCTCGCGGCTGAGCTGCGCGATCTGATGGAGCTGCGTGTCCACCTCGGCCTGCCGCGCCGAGAGCGCCTCGTCGCGCGCCTTCAGCTCGGCCTCGCGAGCGTCGAGCCGCTCCTCGGTCTCGTCGAGCCGGATCGCCCGGGCGTCCTGCTGCTCGCCGCGGCGGTTCAGCCGCTCCTCGAGCTGCTCGATCTTCTCGCGGTCGCGCCGGACGTCCTCGCGCGCGTTGCGGATCTCCTCGCGCTCACGGTCGACGTCCTCGCGGGCGCGGGCGATGTCCTGGTCGGCGACCTGCCTCGCGCGGGCCAGGTCCTCCTCGAGCCG
>JARRMM010000024.1:0-12280 GCA_037386005.1 Deinococcales bacterium
CGTGGGGCCGGCGAACTACGTGGCGGCCAAGGCCGGCCTGATCGGCCTCACCAAGGCGCTCGCCCGCGAGTACGGTGCGCGCGACGTGACCGTCAACGCGGTGGCGCCGGGCTTCATCGAGTCGGACATGACCGACGCGCTCCCGGAGGAGCTGCGCCAGGCGTACCTCAAGGAGATCCCTGCTGGACGCTTCGGACGGCCCGAGGATGTGGCGGCCGCCGTCGCCTTCCTGGCGAGCGAGGAGGCCGGCTACATCAACGGCCAGACGCTACCGGTTGACGGTGGCATGGTCATGCCGTAATGTTTTCGAGGCTCCGGACCGGCGCCTTCGCCTGCCCCACGCGGGCAGGGAGCGGCGCCCCCGGCCCGGGAGCCGGTTCCGGCCGCGCGCCGGAACCTCGGGAGACACCCCGTACCCTGTGCCGCCAACGCACCTCAGCGATGCCGCCGAGAACCACGGCGTGGCCGCACGGACCGACGAAGAACGCGCGCAGGCGCCGTGCTAGAATCACCAGGATTCAGCCGCGGCAACCCACGCCTGCGTGAGGAGGAGCGAACCATGGACGAGCAGGAGATCCTCGAGAAGATCAAGGAGGTCGTCGCCGACAAGCTGGACGCCGACCCCGGCGACGTGAACGAGAGCGCCTCCTTCGTGGACGACCTGGGCGCGGACTCGCTGGACGTCGTCGAGCTCATCATGGGCCTCGAGGACGAGTTCGGCATCGAGATCAGCGACGAGGAAGCGGAGAACATCCGCACCGTCGGCGACGCGGTCAAGTTCATCTCCGACAAGCAGTGACGTGACGCTCGTCCCGCCGGGCCGCCAGGACCGCGGTGCCCGGTGGGACGACGCGGACGCGACGAGGGCAATGTGAACCGTCCGCGGGTGTGGCCGTCCTGGGTCGCGCCCTCCGTGGCCGGTCCGGTATCGTGGTGGGGTCTATGAGACGAGTCGTGGTAACGGGTCTGGGCCCGGTGACGCCGATCGGCAACGGTGCCGACACCTTCCTCGAAGCGCAGCACGAGGGCCGTAACGGCATCCGGGAGATCACCAACTTCGACGCTTCCGAGCTGAGCGTACGCATCGCCGGCGAGGTCGACGTCGCCATCGAGGACTACATCGCGCGCAAGGAGGCCAAGCGCCTGGACCGCTTCGTCCAGCTCGCGCTGGTAGGCGCCGCCCTGGCCCTCGAGGACGCCGGCCTCAGCGAGGCGGACATCGCCGGGGAGCAGACGGGGACCTGCATCGGCTCCGGCATCGGCGGCCTCACCACCTGGGAGAACCAGTCGGGCATCCGCTTCGAGCGCAATCCCATGCGCATGAGCCCCTTCTTCATCCCTATGCTGATCGCCAACATGGCGAGCGGGCACGTCGCCATGCGCTACGGCCTGCTGGGGCCCAGCTCGACCGTGGTGACCGCCTGCGCCACCGGCTCCGGCAACATCGGCGACGCCTACCGCATCATCCAGCGCGGCGAGGCGGACGTCATGCTCACGGGCGGCACCGAGGCCCCGATCACCCCCATGGGCATCGCCGGCTTCGCGGTCATGAAGGCGCTCTCCACGCGCAACGACGACCCCGCGACCGCCAGCCGCCCCTTCACCGTCTCGCGCGACGGCTTCGTCGCCGGCGAGGGCGCGGGCATCCTGGTGCTGGAGGAGTACGAGCGCGCCCGCAAGCGCGGCGCTCGCATCTACGGCGAGGTCATCGGCTACGGCACCAGCGCGGACGCCTACCACGTCACCGCGCCCGCGCCGGGCGGGGTCGGCGCGATCCGCTGCCTCAACCTGGCGCTCAAGTCGGCGCAGGTGGACCCCTCCGAGGTCGGCTACATCAACGCGCACGGCACCAGCACGCCCGCCAACGACCTCAACGAGACGCTCGCGCTCAAGAGCGTCTGGGGCGACGCCGCCAGCGTCCCGCCGGTCTCCTCCACGAAGTCGATGACCGGCCACACGCTGGGCGCGGCCGGCGGCATCGAGGCCATCGCGACCCTGCAGGCGCTACACTCGGGCGTCCTGCCCCCCACCCGGAACTACCTCGAGCCCGATCCCGAGCTCGACCTGGACTACATCCCCAACGAGGCGCGCGAGAAGCGCGTCGACGTGGCCATCAGCCAGAACTTCGCCTTCGGCGGACAGAACGCGGCGCTGGTCTTCCGCCGCGTGTGAGCGGGACGCGCGCCCATGCGGTGTGCGTCGTGCCGACCCGCGGAGCCGCAGGCGGCCGCTAGCCGCTCGACCGACGCCGTAGGCGCGGACCCGGACGGGCGCGCTCCCAGGTGACGCTCTACGTCGGTGTCGACGGGGGCGGCAGCAAGACCCGTGTGGTCGCCATCGACGGGGGCGGGCGAGTCCGCCTGGACGCCGAGACCGACGGCTGCGACCTGCCGGCCCGCGGTGAGGCGTCGGTGCGACAGGTCCTTCGTGACGTGCGCGGCCTCGTCGCCGGCGCCCTCGGCGGCGCCGACGACGCCGCCCTGGCCCTGGGTCTGCCGGCGTACGGCGAGACGGGGATCTGGGACGAGGCGCTGGACCGGTTGGCGGCCGAGATCTTCGCCCCCTGGCGCTACCGCGTCCGCAACGACGTCCGGCTCGCCCTCGAGGGTGCGCTCCCCGACAGCGCAGGGGTCCTCGTCCTCTCCGGTACCGGCTCCATGGCGTGGGGGAAGGACGATCTCGGCCGTGAGGCGCGCTGCGGCGGCTGGGGGACGCTGCTCGGTGACGAGGGCAGCGGCTTCGATCTGGGGGTGGGCGCCTTGCGGGCCGCCTGCCGCGTCGAGGACGGGCGCGGCCCGGTCACGGCGCTCGCCACCGAGGTGCCGGCCGCCCTGGGCGTGGCCGACATGCACGGGGCGCTGGCCCTGTTGAGTGCGCTGCCCCAGCCGCCGCGCGCCCGGGTGGCAGCGCTCGCGCGCACGGTCGTGCGCGTAGCAGAGGCGGGCGATGCGGTGGCCGCGGCCCTGGTCGATGGGGCGGCCCGCGAGCTCGTCGACCACGTCGACGCCCTGGTCGCCCGGCTCGCGCTCGGCGAAGGCGCCGCCGTGTCGACCGCGGGGGGCGGCTTCCACGGCGCGGCACTGGCCGAGGCCTTCGCCGACGAGCTCACGCGACGCGGGTACCCGGCGCCGCGCCCCCCTCGCTACCCGCCGGCGTTCGGGGGAGCGCTGCTGGCCGGGCTCGCCCCCGCCCGGCTCGAGGCAGGGTTTCACGACTGAGTCGTTCTTCGGACTCTCCCAACTCGACCTCGACATTGAGCGAATGTGGCTGAAGCGGGCATTTGTCCGTTGAAGGCCGCTCGAAGCCGCTCCTATGATGGAACCGCACGCAACTCGCCACGGGGCCCTGCCCCGCCCCTCCAACACCTGGACCGGAAGGATCAGGGGGTACTCATGAAACGACGCCACTCGCTCGTTCTTCTGCTCGGCCTCGCCCTGGCCATGGGCCTCGGCGTGGCCGGAGCGACCACGGTCACCGTGCAGATCCCGAAGTACTCGGACGCCACCAAGCCGTTCTTCGAGAGCGCGGCCAAGGCGTTCATGCAGGACCACCCGGACATCAAGATCAACGTCCAGGAGACCTCCTGGGACAACCTGCACCAGGTGCTGGTGACCGACATCGCCGCCAAGAAGGCGCCCGACATCTCCATCATCGGCACCCGCTGGCTGCCCGAGTACATCTCCGCCAACGTGGCCATGCCGCTCGAGCTGCCGTCGTCGTTCACCGACCGCTTCATCCCCGCCTTCCTGGGCCCGTCCTCGATCCAGGGGCAGCTCTACGGCCTGCCGTGGGCCGCGTCCGACCGCGCCCTGATCTACAACAAGGACCTCTTCAAGCAGGCCGGCATCACCGACCCGCCCAAGACCTGGGACGAGCTGCAGGCCGACGCGGCCAAGATCGCCAAGCTGCCCGGCCGCTACGGTTTCGGCCTTCAGGGCTCGCAGATCGAGACCGACGTCTACTACTACTACTTCCTGTGGGGTGACGGCGGCGAGATCGTCGGGCAGGACGGCAAGAGCGGCCTCCACTCGCAGGCGGCGCTCGACGCGCTCACCTACCTCAAGGGCCTCATCGACGCCAAGGTGGTCGAGCCGAACGTCACCAGCAACACCCGCGAGGACCTGCGCACGCTGTTCGGGCAGGGCCGCCTCGGGATGTTCATCTACCTGCCGCCCATCATCGGCTGGCTCAAGGACAACGCGCCCAACGTCGACTACGGCATCGCGCCGCTGCCCTACAAGACCACGCCGGTCACCTACGCCGTCACCGACACCATCATGATGTTCAAGCCCTCGGTCACGGGCGCGTCGGACCAGCAGGTGAAGGACGCCCAGGCCTTCCTGGAGTTCGTGTTCTCCAAGGACAACCGCGTCAACTACAACAAGCAGGAGGGCTTCCTGCCGGTCCTGCAGGACGTCGCGCAGGACCCCTACTTCACCGGCAACGAGAAGCTCAACGCCTTCGTCCAGCTCCTGCCGACGGCCAAGTTCGCGCCGATCATCCCCAACTGGGAGAAGATCGCACAGCGCACGACCACCATGCTGCAGAACGTGTACCTGGGGCAGGAACAGCCCAAGGCCGCGCTCGACAGCGCTGCCTCGGACATCGACCAGATCCTGCAGCAGCAGTAGCGCGGACGTCGTAGCCTGAACGCAAGCTCCGGCCGTACGCCGGGGGTGGCCATCGCCACCCCCGGCGCGGCAGGTTCCCGAAAGGACCCCCGTTGGCCGCCCGCCCCACGGCGCAGACCCGCCGTCGCCCACGCGCCACCGCCTTCAACGAGCAGGCGTTCGCCTACCTGCTCCTCGCGCCGGCCTTCCTGCTGGCGCTGGCGGTGGTCGGCTACCCGATCGTCAACACCGTGGTCACCGCGTTCTCCAAGACCAACGCGGTGGGGCAACTGGCGGGTCCCGCAGGCCTCGGCAACTTCCACAAGATCTTCACCGACCCCATCTTCCTGCAGGCCCTGTGGCGCACCGCCCTGTGGACCCTGTGGGTGGTCGGCCTCACCACCGTCATCTCGATGGTGCTGGCGCTCATCCTCTACGAGGACCTCCGCGGCCGGCGGGTGTTCCAGCTCATCCTGCTGATCCCCTGGGCGACCTCCGTCACCATGACGACGGTGGCCTGGATGTGGACCATCAACGGCCAGGTGGGGCTCATCAGCAACACCCTGCAGGTGTGGGGCTGGATCCCGGAGCCGCTCGGCTTCCTGGCACGCGGCCCCTCGGCGCTGGTGGTGGCCATCGCCATCGGCATCGTGGTGTCGATCCCGTTCACCACCTCGGTCCTGGTCTCGGGCCTGCACTCCATCCCCGACGAGATCCTCGAGGCCGGCGTGCTCGACGGCGCGCAGGGCTGGGCGCGCTTCCGCTATCTGATCATGCCCATGATCGGGCCGTTCCTGACCATCACCCTGGTCATCAACCTGATCAACGTCTTCAACAGCTTCCCCATCATCTGGACGCTCACGCAGGGAGGGCCCGCCCACGGCACCGAGGTGGTGGTGACCTACCTGTACAAGACCGCCTTCCGCTTCAACGAGTTCGGGCAGGCGGCGGCCATGTCGCTGATCACCTTCATCATCCTGCTGGTGCTGTCCATCGCCTTCTCCATCCAGACCATGCGCACGAGGTTGTCGTGACGCGGTCCGGCCTGCAGGGGGCACAGCCGTGAGGAACCCCATCGTCAAGGGCCTCGCCTACGCCTTCCTGACGCTCATCTCGATCGTCATCCTGGTGCCCTACCTGATCATGCTGATCACCTCGCTGAAGACGCGCCAGGAGGTCTTCGCCTTCCCCCCACCGTGGATCCCCAAGAGCCTCTACCTCGGCAACTTCGGCGACCTGTTCACCAAGGTCGAGTTCGGCCACGCCATGCTCAACAGCCTCATCGCGGTCGGCGCGGCCACCATCCTGACGCTGCTGATCGCCACCCCCGCCGCCTACGCCATCGCGCGGCTGCGGTTCCGCGGGCGCAACTGGACCGTCTCCATCTTCCTGGTGACGCAGATGTTCAAGCCGGTGGTCATCATCGTGGGGATGTTCCAGGTGATGGTCTTCTACCACCTGCTCGACAACCTGCTCTCGGTGATCCTGGCCTACGCCACCTTCAACCTGGCGTTCAGCATCTGGATGCTGTCGAGCTACTTCCAGACCATCCCGCCCGCCATCGAGGAGGCCGCCTGGATCGACGGGGCGTCGCGCTGGACGGCGATCCGCACCATCTTCGTGCCCATGGCGAGGCCCGGCATGGTGGTCGCCTTCCTGTTCTCGTTCGTGGCCGGCTGGAACGACCTGGTGCTGGCGCTGAGCTTCCTGCGCTCGTCGCAGAACTACACCGCCACGCTCGATATCTTCAGCCTGGTCAGCGGCCAGTACGTGGTGGAGTGGCAGCTCGTGATGGCCGCCGTGCTGATGGCGACCGTCCCGGTGGTGATCATGTTCGGGTTCGTGCAGCGCTACTTCGTGGAGGGGTTCACGGCGGGGGCGGTGCGGTAGCCGGGCCGGACCCGGCTCCGGCTCCCGTACGGCATCCCCTCCCTGCCGCGCAACCGTCGCGGCGGCGCCCGAGCTCCCGCTGCTACACTCCCCCTCATGGACGATGAAGCTCGCACGAGCGAGCGCCAGATGATCGACGCCAACCGCGCCTCCTGGGAGGAGCACGCCCGCCTCCACGAGGTCAGTCAGATGCCGCGGCTGCTCGAGGGCTTCCGGGACCCCACCTTCACCACCCTCGACGAGATCGAGCTCGGCATCTACGCCTCGATCGGCGTGGCGGGGAAGCGGGCGCTGCAGGTGTGCTGTAACAATGGCCGCGAGCTGCTCTCGGTGGTGCGTCTCGGCGCCGCCGGCGGCGTGGGGGTCGACCTGGCGGAGGGGAACCTCGAACAGGGGCGCCGCCTCGCGGAGGCCGCCGGCCTGGCGGACCGGGTGCGCTTCGTGCAGGGGAACGCACTCGACCTGCCAGACGGCCTCGGACGCTTCCAGCTCGCGCTCATCACCGTCGGCGCGCTGGGGTGGCTCCCCCGGCTGCAACCGCTGTTCGACGGCATCGCCGAGCGCCTCGACGAGGGCGGCCGGCTCTTCCTCTACGAGATGCACCCCATCCTCGACCTGTACGAGGCGGAGACGGGCACCGTGCTCCGGCGCGACTACTTCTCGCGCGAGCCGGTCGCCGACGAGAGCGGGCCGGACTACTACGAGCCCGACAAGACCATCGAGGCCCCCTCGTACTGGTTCCACCACACGATGGCGGATGTGATCGGCGGTTGCCTGGCCGCGGGGCTCGCGCTCGAGCACTTCCAGGAGTACCCGCACGACATCTCGATGGTCTACTGCGCCTTCGAGGACCTGCCGCAACGCCCACCGCTCAGCTACACGCTGGTGGCGCGCAAGAACGCGGGCTGGGCGGAACGCCCCACCGCCCAGTAACGCCGGCCTCGCCCGGCCGATAACGCTCCAATAACGCCCTCCTCCTTACCGTCCTCGTGGGAAGGAAGGAGAGCCTATGCGACGTTCCCTGCAGCCGGCCATGTGGCTGGCGATCCTCACCGTGGGCCTCGGGCTGGTGCTCGTGGCCTGCAGCTCGGGTACGGGCTCGGGCGCGAACCCGGACACCACCCCGCCCAGCCTGTCGATCACCTCGAGTGCGACCTCCTCCGGGGTCACCTACCATCTCACCGGCAAGACCTCCGACAACATCGGGGCCACCAAGATCACCTACACGGTGAACGGCGGCGCCGCCAAGACCGTCGACCTCTCGGGCGGCACCTTCGACGTGAGCATCACGCTGACGCCCGGCGTGAACACCATCGTCGTGACGGTGTACGACGCGGCGGGCAACAAGACGACGAAGACGATCAAGGTGACGTACACGCCACCCGCGAACGACAGCCTCGCTCTCACGGTCAACGCTCCGTCCGGCGTGAGCGGCGACATCACGGTCACGGGACCGAACAGCTACAGCCACGCGGTCACTGCCACCACGACGCTCTCGAGCCTTGCCGACGGCACCTATACGGTGGCAGCCACGAGCGTCACCAGCGGAGGCACTACCTACGACCCGACCCCGGCCAGCCAGACGGTGGACCTGAGCGGCGGGAACACCGGCGTCGCCACCGTGGACTACCAGCCGACGGGCACGGGGAGCCTGACGGTCACCGTGAGCGGCCTGCCCACCGGCGCCAACGGCGACGTCTCCGTGACCGGCCCGAACGGCTTCAGTCAGACCGTGAAGAGCACGCAGGCGCTGATCGGCCTGGCGCCCGGGACGTACACCGTCACGCCCAACGCGGTCACCATCAACCTCGTCTACTGGGAAGGCACCGCCAACCCGAGCAGCGTGACCGTCACCGCCGGCGCCAACGCCACCTCCGACGTGACCTACCAGGCGCACTACGGCTTCCTCGCGGTCGACATCAGCGGGGTCCCGTCCGGACACACGGCCGGCGTGTTGGTGACCGGGCCTGGCGGCTACCAGCAGACCGTCTCCACCACCACGACGCTCAACGGCCTGGACCCCGGGAGCTACACGGTCACGGCGCCGGACATCACCGACCAGGCCAGCGGCGACGTCTACAGCGCCACGGTCGTCGGCTCGCCGGCCGACGTCCAGGCTGGCGTGAGCAACACGGTCACGGTGACCGTGACGTACGCACGCACCACGGACCATCTCGCCGTCGCCGTCAGCGGCCTGCCGAGCGGCGTGAACCCCGACATCAGCGTGACGGGTCCGGGCGGCTACGCGGCCAGCATCACGAGCAGCGGGACCACCACGCTCACCGGCCTCGCCGACGGCAGCTATACCTTCACCGCCGCGAACGTCACCTCCGGCTCGACCACCTACGTGCCGACCCCAACCAGCAAGAGCGTCTCGCTGAGCGGCACGGACGGCTCGGCGAGCTTCGTCTACAGCACGCAGCCCACCACCGGCGACCTGACCGTCAACGTCACCGGGTTGCTCAACGGCGCCCTCGGATCGATCGATATCAGCGGGCCCAACGGCTACTCGACCAACGTGACCGGCACGACGACGTTGAGCGGTGTGGCGGCAGGCACCTACACCCTCACCGTCAACGATGTAGGCGGCGGCATGTACGATTACACGGGCAGCGCCAGCCCGGCGAGCGTGAGCGTCCCCGCCGGCGGCAGCGCCAGCAGCACCGTGACCTACCAGGCGACCACCGGGTCCCTCAAGATGACCGTGAGCAACCTGCCCGGCGCGACGGCGGCCGGCGCGACGCTCACCACGCCCAGCGGCTCCACCATCATCATCAACGGCTCCGGCACTCTCGACCACCTCGCGCCCGGCACCTACACCCTCGCCACCAAGCAGATCACTGGCAGCGACGGCGAGCTCTACGACGACGTCGCCGACCACAACACCACCATCACCGTCACGGCCGGAACGCAGGCGAGCAAGACGCTGGCCTACCAGCAGGTCTCCGGTGACCTCACCGTCAACATCTCCGGGCCTACCAGCGGCAGCGTCGACGTCACCGCGCCGGGCCTCTACAGCAAGAACGTCACCCAGACCACCACGCTCAAGGGGCTCTACGCGGGCGCGAGCGGCGTCACCTACAACGTCGCCGTCAACCCCGTCCATGGCACCAACTTCGACTGGGCCGGCAGCGCCGACCATCCCAGCGTGCTGATCCTGGCAGGCCAGACGAGCACCGTCAACGTCACCTACAACGCCACCGACGGGGCCATCGACGTGTCCGTGGCGGGCCTGCCCGGCGGCACCAACGCCAACGTGGACCTCGTTGCGCCCAACGGCACCACGGTCCTGCTCTCGGGGCAGACCGCCAGCTTCACGAAGGCCTACCTGCCCCAGGGCACCTACACCTTGACCGTCCACACCGTGAGCAACAGCTACTACAGCTACGGGTTGCAGGGAGCCACGACCGACAAGACCGTGAGCGTGCCCGTCTCGAATGGCGTGGTCGCCACTCCGAACGTGCAGTACCAGGCCTACACGGGCGTCCTGAACGTCACCGTGACGAGCACCGCCACGAGCGGCATCACGCCGGCAGTCACCGTCGACGGCTTCGCCAGCGGAGCCAGCCTGCCGAACTACTCCAAGCCCGTCAGCGCGCTGGGCCTCACGACCATCACCGGCCTTGCGCCCGAGACCTACCAGACCTTCGCGACCGCGGTCTCCGACGCGCGCTACGACTACAACGCCACCCTGACCCCCACCTCCGGTAGCGTCAACGTCACCGCCGGCAACGCCAGCTTCGTCACCGTGGACTACCAGCCGACGGACGGCGCCATCTCGGTGAGCTTCTCCGGCCCGGTCCCGACCGGTTCCACCTACAGCGCCACGCTGACCAACGGCAGCTACAGCGACACGGAGACCACGAACAAGCTCGTCTCCTACGCGCCCGACGGCGCATACAACGTCACGGCGGTCACCTACTCCAGCTACGGCAACATCTGCTTGATCAACAACGGCTCGAGCTACGACCTGTACAAGCCCACCGTCACGCCTTCGTCCTTCACCCTCGCGAGTGGCAGCACCCAGGCGGTCGCCATCAACTACGTCTACTCGAACCCGTCCTGCAGCACCCCTCCCTGAGCCGGGAATCCCGGGCGCGCTCGACGCGCCGCCCACCCGGATCTCGACCGTTCCCCTCCCGATCCCCGCCCCGCGCCGGCGCTCCCAGCCGGCGCGGGGCCGTCGGTTCCGGCCGACCGGCCCACGATGCTTGCCTGCCTACCGCGAGTGGAAGCGCACCCGGCCGCCCTCACGGGCTGCGACACCCGATCTGTCGTCGACGCGCGGCTCAGCGCCGCAGGAACCGCAGCAGGCGGGCGATCTCCGGCAGGCCGAGCAGTGCCCCCAGCAGGGCGTAGACGGCCGCGAGGACCGCGGAGCCCACGCCCACCCGCGCCAACGACCCGACCCAGTCGGCGGGCGCAGGCAGGGCACGCAACACCAGCACGGCGACCACCGCCGCGAGCAAGCCGGCGAGCCACACCCGCGCCAGGTAGCGCAGGTAGTCGCCCAGCGCGAAGCGCTCGCGCCCGTACACCAGCGCGGTGAGGACGCCGAGCTGGATCCAGGAGGCGATGACGGTCCCCCAGGAGAGGCCGGCGATGCCGTAGGGTCCCACGAGGAGCACGTACAGCGCTCCCTGCAGCGTCAGGAACGCCAGCACCACCACCACCGGGGTCACCACGCGTTGGCGCACGTAGAAGACGCGCACCAGCAGGTTGAACATGCCGAGCGGGAACACGGCCAGGCCGAGCGGCGCGGTCGCCGCCATCGACAGGGTGAGGCGGGCGGCGTCGAGGCCGGGGCCGTAGAGGCTCTTCCAGTTGAAGATGACCTCCACCGCCGGCCGCGCCATGATCGTGAGCGCGAGGCCGGCGGGCACCGTCAGGAAGGTGATGAAGCGCAGGCCCTGCTCCAGGGTGTCGTTGAACTCGTGGGGGTCGCGCACGGCGTTGTCGGCCAGGCGCGAGTAGTAGGCGAGCGCCGGCGAGATGCTGAACAGTCCCAGCGCCAGGCTGAGGAACAGGTCGGCGTTGTAGAAGGCGGTCTGGGCGCCGGCGGCGATGTCGGTGACGACGTTGGAGGCCACCACGTTGAGCACCTGCCGGCCGCCGGTGGTGAAGGCGAAGGGTAGCATCAGCAGCACCACGCTGCCCATGGCGGGGTGCCACAGGCCGGCCAGGCGCGGCAGCAGCTTGAGGCGAACCAGCGCCGGGATCTGCACCACGAGCTGCGCGACGCCGCCGAGCACGTGCGCCAGCGTGAGCATGACCGCCTGGCCCGGGAAGAGCGCCATCAGCCCGACGGTGACCACGTTGAGGGCCACCGGCGCCCACGCCGGCGCCAGGAAGCGCTCCTCGGCCTGCAGGATGCCCATCGCCAGGGCGGAGAACGAGATGGCGGGCAGGAAGGGGAAGACGATGCGCACCAGGTGCGCGGTCAGGGTGACGTCGACGTTGGCGGGGTCGGCGATGAGCAGGCGCGCCAGCAGCGGCGCCGTGAGGTACGCCAGCAGCATCAGCAGGCCGTTGACGAGCGTCAGCATGCCCAGCAGGGCGCCGGACAGCCGCCGCTGCTCCTCCGGCTCGAGCGTGGCGTAGACCGGGATGAAGGAGTTGGTCAGGGCGCCCTCGGCGAGCAGCTCGCGGAACAGGTTGGGCACCTTGAAGGCGGTGATGAAGGCGTCGCTGATCTCCTTGCTGAACAGCGCGTTGAGCAGGGAGTTGCGGATCAGGCCGGTGACGCGGCTCGCCAGCGTGCCGCCCATCATGGTCAGCGC